>URDW01000025.1 GCA_900546735.1 uncultured Oscillospiraceae bacterium | reverse complement strand
AGATGTGTATAAGAGACAGGCTGCCGCCTGCCGCTTTGGAAATGGCAGAGGCTTTCGCAGCTTCAGCAGCTGCCGCAGGTGCATCCTGCGTGATGGCATACGGCGCAGCGCTTGCAGCAGCCGGCGCAGCCTGCGTGTTTTCCACGATCTGCATAATGATGTCGACCAGCGTATCGGCATTTTCAATCAGGAAATAACCGACCTCAGACGGAATGCCGACATAGCCGTTGTCTCTTTCCTCAAAGGTGAAAGAGTACTTGCTGTCGCGGTCGAGCTGGAACACGTTGTTAATAACATCCGTCAGGATGCTCTGTTCGGAGAAGCCGCCCAGTGCGTTCAGCAGACCGGAAACGATCGGAATATTTGTTGTGATGGCGTTGTCGGTGCCGATCACGTCGTTGAGCAGATCGAGCAGCGCATTGACCCAGCCGTTGGCAAGAACATTGACGATCTCGTCCATGGCCGCCTCAGCGTTTGCATCGTTCAAGTCATAGCTTGAGCTGTTCGAAATGTCAGACAGCTTGTCGATAACGGTCATTCTGCTGTTCGTGCTGGCAGAACCGTAAGAACCGCCGATGAAGCTGCCGAAATGCCAATCCGTATCGATCGAATACTTTTCGGCAAAATCCTGGCCGAGACCGTTGATGATCTCAGGCAGAGCGGAGAACAGGTCGTTCGCGCCGCCATCCAGCTGCGTAGAGCCGTTCGGGCCGTAAAGACCGGTCACGGTCGAAGTGGCGAATGTGATGAGCTCGCTGAGGATCTCCGCCACAGTGGCATCCATGCCGCCGGTGATGCTGTCCAGACCATGGAGACCGGCAAGCGCGTTATCCACCACATACAGATTGGTGATGACCGGCACATTTTCAGCATACTCTGCTTCGCCGTCGCCGTCCGGGTCTACATTATAATAGGTAAGCGCGTTGGCTTCCAGGTAGTCGTTGTTGCCGCAGATCCAGTTGAGCAGCATGGGCAGTGCACGGTTCATGTTGATGTAAGGTGCATCCTGATCATAGCCAAGCGTAGCGTCGCCCACCTGCTGCGAGAACTGGGTGATGTCGAGCACGTTGAATGCTTTCAGGAGGCCGAACACACCGCCGCACTTTTTAATGAAATTAGATACATCCGCCGTAAACAGACCGCCAAGGATATCCGCGATCAGTTTACCGATGTTGCCAATACCGATCTCGTCGGTCAGGATGCTGAGCAGTTCGCCGATATCACCGATGCCGAAATCACCGCCGCTTACAAGTTCCATAATACGGCTGATGGCTTTCTGGATGCGGTCGGCATACTCTCTGCTTTCCGTAGTGCCGAAGAGCATTTCATTGGTGGAGGACTGCTCTTCACCAAGCAGTGCCGGAACGGCCAGATTGTCGATGACATTGACCAAAAGCGGCATCAGGGCAACGATGGTGTCACCGGGATGCTCGGCAAGCTTGATCACCACATCCGTCAGCATATTGACAAGCGCATCAAGCTTGACGTTTACGCCGAAAGATTTAAGAGCATTCTCGATGATCTTCGTCAGGTAAGGACCAATAATTGTAATATCCTTAATATCATTAATCGTATTAATATAGCCGTTAAGCGTTTCGTTCAGCGCGATCAGCGAATCTGAAGAAACGGCATACGTTTCATAATCGTAGCTGACCTGATTCGCGCCGCTTGCTGCCTGCACATCCAGCGTTTCCAAAACGGTGTTGGAGGAAGCCGTGATGATCGGCTCTTCGCTGACCGTCTCGAAGATGTCGGCATAGACCGCAGCCGCGTCGTTGTTGTTGGCCTTTGCGATCTCGTTATACTCGCTCTGGCTTACAACGCCTTCCGAAACAGCCAGACCCTCTGTGAAGGCCAAAGAGTAATTCATGGACTTCAGGTCATTCGTTTTGGAAGCATCGTAAGCGGCGAATGCCGCGTCTGCAAACGAAACAGATTCTACGCCGGTGATCAGGGCAACATAGATCTTGTCGAGGGCAAACTGGTATGCGCCGTTTGCCTGTGCCTCAGTAAGGTCGCTGTAGCCGTCGCCGTAATCCGCCACGAAATCAGAACCTGTGTACACATTGCCGAGAACGGTCATGTAGTTGGAAGGCGTGATCTCCTGGCCGTCATAGGAAAACGTATGGCCGCCGGCCTTTGCGTAGTAGTTGATGGAAGCAGCCTCCAGTACGTCCGCATACAGAGAATTCGTTTCGAACATATAGTGGCAGTAGAGTGCGCCGGCAACATCGGCAGCCGGATCGAACCAACCAAGTCCCACCTGTGCAGCCTCGGCTTTATAGCCGTTTACATAAGCCTCTACATCTGCTTCGCTGTAATTTGCGTAAGCCGGTGCCTCAAGTATGTAGGGATAAGCCGTGTTGCTCTTCGACAGGGCGTACTGCGTGCCGTCGATCGCAACGACCGTATCGGCGATCAGCTGGTAGGAGAAGCCCTTGCCGCTGTTGAACGCTGCGTCAACGGTGTCGGCCACAGCCGCTTCTTTCAGCAGCGCGGCGACAAGGCCCGTTTCAACGTTCGTTGCAGCGCTTTCCTGGCTGGCCAGTTCCTCGGTGAACGGCTCGGTCAGGGCCTGCAGGTCGTCAAGGTTTTCCTCGCTGTACTTAGCAGCGGCCTTGTACTCGGAGTCCTGCATCTTCTCGGCATAGTTGAGAAGTGCAAAGTAGCTTACGGGAGCGCTTTCGTCTTCAACAAAGGAATACTGCCAGTCCGTAAGGTTGCTGTAGTCCTCGCCAAAATAAGAAGCGGTCGCCGTGCCGTTTCCGTTGATCATTCCAAGCAGGTAGTCGGCCAGCTTTGTCATGAACGCATAGAACGCGTCGCTGTCATACTTACCTCCGGAATCATAGTTTTTGATATCCTCGATGTCCTGTGCGTCAATGCCGATGGCGGCAAGTGAATCCGCACCGATCATGTCCAAGATATCGGGCAAGCGGTTGTCGAGCAGTTCATTGATGGCGTCAATGCTGGACTCGGCATCCAGGCTGTTGGAGTCGTTGAAAAGCTTGTAGTCGGGGTTGGTTTCAGCCGCCAAAGCGGTAAACCCGACAGAGCAAGCCGACACAGCCATGACCACAGCTAAGAACAAGCTGAGGAGCTTTTTGCTCGTCTTTTTCATAATCATCTCTCCTTCTTTAAGATTCCCGTGTGGAAGACGGGCGATTTTTCGCGTTGGGTCAGATTTAAAGATCCACGGCGTTGTTCACCTTTGCGTAACAATTCCGCGAATTTTTAAACACTTTATCCAAAACAAACGAACAAATACAATTTATTTATATCAAATAAAGCAGGCAATGTCAATATCAAACAAAATTTTTGGGTCATAATTTTTTTAATAAAATATTAATAAACCGCATTTTGCAGCAGACTGCGGCCGGCCGCATTTTTGCAAGCCGGTTCAAAAAAGCAGCGCAAAAACGGGTGCCCGCAAAAAAGGCGGCGCACAAAAGCTGCACATCCGCCGGATTTCGCGCCGTTTATTCGCCAAAAAGACGCGAACACGCAAAAACGGCGCCGCACAGCCGCGGCAGACCATTTTCACGAAGACAATTTTTGTAAATTTTATGTGAATTATTTGTTAAAAAACAAATAACAATTCGTAATTTTGGATTTCCTTGATTTTACATGGAAAAATCTTGCTTATTTTCTATTTGCTGGACAGTTGTCAGAAAATATTGCCGGGCGTAACGCTGGCCGACTCCAGTGTAAGCCGAGCGCCCGCACGCAGCTCGCGCGCCGCCTCCACAGCCTCTTCTGCGTCGCCGGTGCGAAGCGTGTCGGAAAGAACACGAAAATGCGTTTTTTCCTCGTCCAGCACCGAGTGATTGATCAGCATGCTCAAACGGGCATATTCCCTGTCCCACGCGCCCTGCGCCTGCGCACACAGCTGCGCCGCGCGTTCAAAATCGCCGTCTTCCACGGCCTGTTCGACTACGTCGGCCGCCGACTCCACGGCGCTGCAGGCCGCGCGCAGGCTGACCTGCTCATAAACGCCCAGCGCCACCGCAAACGCCAGAAAAGCAGCGGCGAACCAGATTCTTTTCACACGCGCCCCTCCTTTTTCAGATAAAACGTTTTGCCCTCGTTATCGATCGTCAGCACAAGAAGGTCCTCCATCGGGATGCCGAGCGACGCCACGACCAGGTCGATCTCGCTTTCGCGGATCTTGTTTTTGAAAAAGTATTCCGGCACCGGCTTGCCGTCCAGCACGATCACGACCGGGCAGCCGCCGTCTTGCGTCTGCACACCGAGCGTCTGCGCATCCGGCGGCGTATTTTCCGTGCGCTGTAATACGGAGATCGTGCCGTTCGTCTCCATCACAGCATCCTTGACCGTGGCCAGGTCGAACACGTCTTTTTGCCGCATGGCGTCGATCAGATCGTCGCCGGTCAGGCGCAGGCGGCGCAGCGCGTCCTCTTTGATTTCGCCGTCGCGCATGACAAAAATAGGCTTGCCCTGCACGAAGTCGCGGAAGCGGATGCTCTTCATGGAGATGACCGAAACGATGATCTCAAAGCTGACGAGCAGCAGGATGGGCATGAGCGCATTGACGAGCGGGATGGAATTGTCCTGCAGCGGCTGCGACGCGATCTGCGACACCAGAAACGTAATGATGAGTTCATGCGGCTTGAGCTGACCGATCTGGCGCTTGCCCATAATTTTGACCGCAAGCACTATAAAGATGTAAATAATACATGTACGCACAAGCGTAATCGTCATAACTATCACCACCCATATTTTTAGAATAAACCGGGTGTTTATGCACAAAAATAAGAACGGTGAATCTAGTTGGAAAATCTTTACCCCGATTTGAAGCAAAACAAAACACGGTTTGAAAAGGACTTTGCAGACTGCTCAGACTTTCTGCTGCGCGAGATCAAAATTTCCGGCCGAGACGCGCTGATGCTGGCTATGGACGGGCTGGTCAATTCCAACAACGTGGCCGAGCTTGTGATGCGCCCGGTGCTGGAAAGCGACTTGCCGCACGAAACGCCGAACACGCTTTTTGAGGCGCTCAAAACCGCCAAGATCGCCGCGACGGAGATGAACGAGGCGCAGACGTTTGAAGACGTGCAGTACTTTTTGATGAGCGGCTTTGTGGCCGTCCTGGTAGACGGCTGCCCGCGTGCGCTTTGCCTGGGCACACAGGGCTGGAACAAGCGCATGACAAGCGAATCCTCCAACGAGGCCATGTCCAAAGGTGCAAAAGAGTCGTTCGTGGAATCCATCAACGACAACAAGGCGCTGGTGCGCCGGCGGCTGAAAACGCCGCATCTGAAATTCCGCCAGCTGAAGCTTGGCCAGGAAACGCAGACGCCGGTCGTCATTGCCTACATGGACGACAAGGCTGACAAAAGCATTGTAGACGGCGTGGAAATGCGCCTGAAAAGCTCCAACCTGGAAACGGTGCTCGACTACGGCTGCCTGCACCCGTTCATCGACTCTGACGCGCGCACTTTTTTCTCCTCTGTGGGCGTGACCGAACGGCCCGACACACTGTGCTCCAAGCTGCTCGAGGGCCGTGTGGCCGTTATGGTAGAGGGTTCGCCGTTCACCATGTATGTGCCCTACCTGTTCAGCGACAATTTTCAGTCGTTTGACGACTACGACAACCCGCCGTTTTACGCCGGCTTTATCCGCCTGCTCAAATACATGTCGTTTTTTGCGTCCATTTTTTTGCCGGGGCTTTTTGTAGCCGTGGGCACCTACCACCTGGAACTGCTGCCGACGCAGATGATCTACCACATTGCGGCGGCCGAGGTGATGACGCCGTTTTCCCTGACGACCGAATCCATCATTACGTTTTTGCTTTACGAAGTGATGCGCGAAGCGGGATTGCGGCTGCCGAAAACCATAGGCCACGCCGTTTCGATCATCGGCGCCATTGTGATCGGCGAGGCCACGGTATCCGCCGGGCTGATCGGCGCGCCGACCCTGATCATCGTAGCCATCACGGCCATCTCCAGCTATGTGGTGTACCCGCTATATGAAAGCACGGCCGTGCTGCGCCTCATCTCGATCGTCGTCGGCGGGGTGACCGGCATTTACGGCATCGTTCTGCTGGCGTGCCTGCTGGGCGTCAGCGCCTGCTCGATCGGGCCGTTCGGCGTGCCCTACTCCGCGCCGATCACGCCGTTTTCCAAAGACTCTGCGCCCGACATCTTCATCCGCGAAAGTTGGAAGAAACTGCGGCTGCGCCGTGTTAAAATCCAAAATCTGCGAGGTGCCAGCGTCGATGCCGACAAGAAACTATAAAAAGGGCAAGATCGCCCCGATCAACCTGTTTTTCTTCTGCTTTGTCTCGCGCATGATCATCAGTCTGACGTATGTGCAGTCGGTCATCAGCACAAATATGAGCAGCGACATTGCATTTTCGCTGCTGATCACGGCGGTGCTGTCTGTGCTGTTTGCGCTGCCGGCTCTGTTGGCCGTGCGCGCGCACAAAAATCCGCTCAGCGACAAATACATCTGTGTGTTTTACGCGCTGTATTTCATATTTGTAGCGACCGTCAACACCATGCGTTTTTCCTACTTCGCCTCCAGCATTTTGAACGTGCACACCCCGGCGGTCTACTTTTCCCTGATCATCGGCGCATGCGCCGTTTACGGCGCCTCCCGAAAGATCGAAGCGCTCTCGCGCCTGGGCAGCGTGATCTTTGCGCTGCTGGTCCTTTCGCTGGTGCTGATCTTGGCATGCACGGCGCCGGATTTTTCCTACCTGAACTTTTTCCCGCTGTTCCAAAAAAGCACGGCCAGTATCTTTCAGGATGCGCTTTTACTGGCTTGCAACGCCTCCGAGATCCCACTGTACCTATGCCTGGCCGGCAAGGTGAACGGCAAAAGCGGCAAGCCGTTCGTTTTCGGCATTCTGACAGCCGTGCTGGCGATCGCCGCCGTATTTGCCATGGCCGTAGGCGTCATGGGCGACTACGCTTACTACCAGCCGTTTCCGGTCTACACGCTGGCGGGGCTGGCCAAGCTGGGCGACAGCATGCGGCTCGACAGCATGTTTACAGCTGTTTGGATCTTCTGTCTGTTCCTGAAGACTGCCGTTTTTCTGTACGCGGCCGCGCACTGCCTGCAGCGCTCGGCCTTGCACACGTCAAAAAAGCGCGCGTTGCCGGCCAGCGCCGTTATTCTGGGGGCATTTATCATTGTGGGCAGCGTATTTTACGAATCGTTCTTTTCAGAATATGCAAAAATAATGGTCTGCACGCTGTTTGCTGTGTCGGCAGTCGTTTTGCCCGTACTGTTTTTGATATTCAGGAAAAAAGACCTTGGAGAGGATCTGCTTGAAAAGTTTTAAAATCATCATCTGTATTCTGGCTGCGGCGCTGTGCCTGAGCGGCTGCAGCGAAGCGACGCGGCGCCTGGAAGAACAGGAGATCATACAGGGTGCGGCCGTAGACCAGCAGGGTCACGATATTCTGGTCACGCTGCAGGCGTTTGATCTGATCAAGGAAGGCACCGGCAGCGACACCCTGACCGGCAACCTGACCTACAACATTGACGGCAAAGGCAGCGACATCTCGTCGGCCGTCTCGGACGCCTCCAAGAAAACGGGGCACGAGATCTTTCTTGGCCAAAACAAGCTGCTGGTGCTGTCACGCGAGCTGACAGAAAACAACTTTGAAAAGAACCTGGATTACCTGCTGCGCGGCATCAACGCCCGCGCAGACGTGCTGGTGGCTCTTTCCGAAAGCCGGGCGTCTGATATTTTGGAATGCACGCAAAACGACGCGCTCGTCCCGGCGCAGAACATTGTCGACGCGCTGCAGGCCGCCGCCAGAGAGGGCTGGTGCGCGGCAGTCAGTATCAAAGACCTGATGAACGCCTATGCGAACCGCACAGACGACGTTATTCTGCCTGTTTTGTCGGCGGGCGAAAGCGAGGATGAAAAACAGTGCGCCGTAAGCGGCGTGGCCGTGTTCCGCGGCAGCACGCTGCAGACCGTGCTGGGCGAGACGGAAAGCCGCGGGCTGATGCTTTTGCGCCAAAAGCTGAAAAGCGGCAATTTCAGCTTTGACACCGACGATTACGGCCGCGTCAGCCTGGAGCTGGTCCGTTCCAGCCCCAAGCAGACCGTCACCTGGCAAAACGGGCAGCTGCATGTCCGTTTTCAGGTCAAATGCAGCTTCACGGTCAACGAGGTCGAAAAAGGCCTGGTCACCAGCATCGGCAAAGACGAGATCCGGGCGCTGCAGGAAAAGACAAATGATATGATCGAATCCATGTGCCTGCTGGCATGCCGCCTGACCTACGGTAAAGGCTGCGATGTGCTGCACACCGGCCGCCGTTTAAGCCGGACCGATGCGCCGGCGTACCAAGCCAATTTGGACAACTGGCCGAACGTGCTGCAGGCCGCGGCCTACAGCGTGCAGGCAAACAGCGAGATCGTGATGCTTGGCAGCAACGCTATACGCGACTGATTCAGCCCTCAAAAATCGTGATCAGCTCACTTTGGTCGGCTGCCGTCTCCTCCTCGGCCGTTTTCTCACCGTCCGTCTCCTTTTCAGAGACGGACGTTTCTTCTTTTTCGGCCGTACCCGCTTTTTCCACATCAAAGCTTAAAATCATTGGCACAAGCAGGGTCAGAACCGCTGCGAAAAGCGCAATGATCAGCGCTCGTTTCATTCCCGTCACCTCCGTTTCTTGACTTTGCGCCAAAAAAAAGGTATAATATTAAATGGTGTAATTTGTTTTTATACGCATTGTAGTAAAAATTGCCCGCTTTGCGGATTTCATCGTTTTTTCAAATTCTGTTTTTATTCTGTCAATCATTTTTTCATATTCTATACTTTCAAAGACTATACACAAAGGAGTGAACAGATTGCCGACAAACTATATTTCACCTATTTCTATGGACGCGATTTCAGAATTATGCGGCGAACTAAACAAAAACAACTACATAGACCCTCATGACTTTGAGCGCTATGAAGTAAAGCGCGGCCTGCGCAACAGCGATTCCACCGGTGTTATGGCCGGCCTGACCCGGATCTGCAGCGTAGAAGGCTACTACATTTTAGACGGCGAAAAAGTGCCGAAAGACGGGCGCCTGTTCTACCGCGGCTACGACATCAACGAAATCATCCGCTCCTGCGACGCTGAGGACCGCTTCGGCTTTGAGGAAGTGGTTTGGCTGCTGCTGTTCGGCTCGCTGCCGACCGGCAACCAGCTTTTGGCTCTGCGCGAAGTACTGGCCGAATGCCGCGCCCTGCCCGACGAATTTGTAGAGGACATCATTCTGAAAAACGTGTCCAAAGACATTATGAACAAGCTGGCGCGCTGCACGATGACGCTTTACTCGTTCGACGAAAATCCGGACGATACATCCATTCCGAACGTGCTGCGCCAGAGCCTGCAGCTCATTGCGCAGACGCCCACCATCATGAGCGACGCTTACCAGGCCGTGCGCCGTGCTTATTACGGCAAAACGATGTTCCTGCACCCCATTGACAAATCCCAGTCCGAAGCGGAATACATACTGAACGCGCTGCGCCCGGACCGCAAGTTCACACACGAAGAAGCCATACTGCTTGACCGCTGCCTGCTGCTGCACGCAGACCACGGCGGCGGCAACAACTCCACCTTTGCCGTGCGTGTACTGACCTCCAGCAAGACCGACACTTACTCGGCCATCACTGCCGGCATCGGTTCGCTGAAAGGGCCGCGCCACGGCGGCGCCAACATCAAGGTGGCCAAAATGCTGGACGACATTATGGCCAACGTGCCCGACCCGACAGACGAGGGGCAGATGAAGGACTACCTGGTCAAAATCATCAAAAAAGAAGCCGGCGACGGCAGCGGCCTGATTTACGGCATGGGCCACGCCGTGTACACCTGTTCCGACCCGCGTGCCGTGATCTTAAAGAAAAACGCGCGTGAACTGGCATGTCAGGCCGGTTACGAAAAAGAGCTGACGGCGCTGGAGCTGATCGAAAAGCTGACGCCCGAAGTTTTTGCCGAAATCAAGAAAGATGACAAGATCATGTGTGCCAACGTAGACCTGTATTCGGGTCTTGTGTACAAAACGCTTGGCATTCCGCAAGACCTGTACACACCTCTGTTTGCCACGGCAAGAATGGTCGGCTGGTGCGCGCACCGCATTGAAGAGCTGACCTCCGGCGGCAAGATCATGCGCCCGGCCTACAAGAGCGTAGCGCCGCAGCGCAAATATGTACCGCTTATGGACCGCGTGGAAGAATGACAAAATGATCCGCGCCGCATTGAGTAAGAAGGATGTGTTCGGCGTTGCCGGCGCCGCCGTTTTCTGCGCGGCTGCCTTTATTCTGCGGCTTTACCAGCTGTTTTTCATCACCGACGAAAACAGCGGCCTGCTGACGGAGCAATACGCCACCTCTTATGCTTTTTACGCCCTGCTTTTCGCAGCGGGCGTGATCCTGCTCATCTTGGCCCGGCTGCATAAATTTACAGACGACGGCTTGGCGCTCGGCGATTTCTTTTGCCGCAGCCGTCTGCTGGCAGCCGCGGCATACCTGCTCGCCATCGCCCTCTTTTTGCGTTTTATCGGGCTGTCGGTCATGCTGTTTGACCGCGTCGGCAGCCCGGTCAGCACGGACCCGGGGTTCGTTTACCCCAACACAGCCGTCTGGATGTTCAGCCTGCTTTCCAGCGTGTACTACGCGCTGGCCGGCGCCGTATTCAGCGGCCGCAACTACGACTTTCAGCGCTTTGGGCTGCTGAACCTTGCGCCGGTGCTGATGTCGATTTCGGCCATGTTCGCAGAACTGATCTACTCGGTCAGCGCCAAATTTGACATCGGCGCCGTCTGCCGGATGCTCTGCACGGTCTTATGCGCGGCGTTCACCATCTCGTTCGCCGCCTCGGCCGACCGTTTCACAAGCAAACGCCGGCGCAGAATGTATTTCATCACACTTTGCTGCAGTCTTTTCTGCGGCCCGTGCGTGCTCAGCAGCATCATTTATGCCATTTACAGCCGCAGCTTTGCATTAACAGACCTGCACATGCTGTCTGACCTGTGCTTCGGCCTTCTGGCCGGCATGATGGCCGCGCATCTGCTGAAAACGGGCAAAGTTTCCCCGCAGGCCGCGCAGCCGCCTGTCACGGCAAAACGCACCCGCCGGCGCAGACGCTGAAAGCATAACCGAAAAGCCAACGCAATATATTAATACCAGGGAAGGAAGCGATTGATTGAAGCTTGTATTAACGATTGCGTCGAACAACGACGTAAAAACAATTATCAACGCCATGGCGAAAGAAGGGTTTTTCACCACGCGTATTTCTACGACCGGTCAGTTTTTGTCTGACGGCCACACGCTGTTTTTCAGCGGCACAGAGGATGAGAAAGTTAACAAACTGATTTCCGTGATCCAGGAAAATGTAACGAAGCGCACCGTAGACGTACGCGGGGTGGAAAGCACGCTGGAGGGCACGCTGCTCAAGCAGCCTGTCACCGTCGAAAAAGGCGGCGCCATCTGTTTTGTCATTGACGTGGAGAGGTATATTAAAATATAACCATGCATTTTCAGAACTTTCTGGGAAACGAAAAGGTCAAAGAGACCGTGTTTTCCCTTTTCAAAGCCGGGCGTTTCCCGCAGGCCGTGCTGATTGAGGGCGAGGCCGGCCTGGGGAAAAAAACACTGGCGCGCGACATAGCCGCCATGCTTGTCTGCACCGGCGAAGACAAACCCTGCGGCCTTTGCGCACAGTGCGTAAAGGCGCAAAAGGGCGTACACCCGGACATTTTTGAATATGTGCCGTCCGGCGCGGCCAACTCCTTTCACATTGAAACGGTGCGCACCGTCCGCAGCGACGCGAGCATCATCCCGAACGAGGCGCCCTGCAAGATCTACATTCTGGCTGACTGCCAGTGCATGAACGAAGCGGCGCAAAACGCCATGCTGAAGCTGATCGAAGAGCCGCCGGATTACGCCGTATTTCTTTTGACAGTCGACAGCAAGGCCAAACTGCTGCCGACTGTTTTGTCGCGCTGTGTGGCGCTGCGCCTGGAGGGCGTGTGCACCCCCGAAGCCGCCGCCCTGGCCGCTTCAGCCGCCGGCGCCGGCGAAAACGAGGCGGCCGAGCTTTTACAGGCCTACGGCGGCAACATCGGCCGCACAGCCGAAGCATTAAAAAACGGAAAACTGAAAAAACATATGGAAATTTCCGAACAAATCTGCTATGCTTTACTGCAGGGTTCGGAATACGCGCTGATGCTCAGCTGCGCGCCGTTTGAAAAAGACCGCGAAACGCTTGCCGGCACTTTAAACGTGCTGCTGCTTTTGCTGCGCGACGCAGCCGTTTTGGCCGCCGGCGGCAGCGACCTGCTTTTCGGCAGCCGCGAACTGGCCGAGAAACTGACCGGCGCGTTTTCAAGGCGGCAGATCCTGCAGATGCGCAGCGCCTGCCGCACCATTTTGGAAAACGTACAGAAAAACGCAAACAACGCCATTGCCGTGACGCAGCTTTGCTGCCTGCTCAAGCGCGCCGCCGGCATATGATGAGGTGAAAAATATATGGAAAAAGTAGTGGGCGTTCGGTTCAGCGCCACGGGCAAAATGTATTATTTCAGCCCGGGCACGCTGCCCATCGCAAAAGGCGACGCCGTCGTTGTGGAGACGGCGCGCGGGCTGGAATGCGGCCACACCGTGACCTCCATCCGCGAGGTGCCGGAGGACGAGCTTGTCAAGCCGCTCAAGCCGGTCAAGCGCCTTGCGACCGAAGCGGACCTGAAACGCCTGGAAGAAAACAAGAAGAAAGAAAAAGACGCCTACGCCGTCTGCCAGAAAAAGATCGCCGCACACAAGCTGGAAATGAACCTGACCGAAGTGGAATGCGCTTTTGACGGCAGCAAGATCATATTTTACTTTACAGCGGACGGGCGCGTGGATTTTCGCGAGCTGGTCAAAGACCTGGCCGGCGTGTTCCACACCCGCATTGAGCTGCGCCAGATCGGCGTGCGCGATGAAAGCAAAATGCTGGGCGGTCTCGGCATCTGCGGCCGGCCGTTTTGCTGCTCTACCTTTTTGAACGACTTTCACTCTGTGTCGATCAAAATGGCCAAAGAGCAGGGGCTGAGCCTTTCGCCGGGCAAGATCAGCGGCACCTGCGGCCGCCTGATGTGCTGCCTGAAATACGAGCAGCCCGCCTACGAGTACCTGGCCAAGATCACGCCCAAAAAAGGCACGCTGGTCGACACGCCCGAAGGGCGCGGCAAAGTGACGGAAGTGGCCCTGGTGGCCGGCAAAGTAAAGGTGCAGCTCGACAACATGCCCGACGGCGCGCCCGTTACATTCACACGCGACGAAGTGCGGCCGCTGCGCACGGCAAAGCCGGCTGACAAAAGCGCAAAGCCGGCCGGAAAAGCGCCTGCTGCCGACGCCGAGCCCAAAAATTAGAGCTGAAAAAAAGCTTGCATTTTGACGTCGATATGTTATATTTATAGTAGAAACAACATTAGGAGGTGTTTTTGATGGCATACGCGATTTCTGATGACTGCATTTCCTGCGGCGCCTGCGCTGCTGGCTGCCCCGTTGGTGCGATCTCTGAGGGTGACGGCAAATACGTGATCGATGCAGACACCTGCATTGACTGCGGCGCCTGCGAAGGTGTCTGCCCTGTCGGTGCACCTGCACAGGCATAAAGCATACATCAAAACATGTGGCAGAGTGTCCGCCGGGCACTCTGTTTTTTTATAAAGCGGCAGGTGGTAAATTTGTACAGCTATGAAACGATCGGCCCCGGCATCTGCCTGGCGGTCAGCCGGGCGCACACGTTCGGCACAGACGCCGTTTTGCTGGCGCACTTTGCGCATGCGCGCAAAAACGACAAAATGATCGACCTGGGCACAGGCTGCGGCATCATTCCTTTTTACGTTGCAGCGGCCGGGCCTTACCCGGAAAGGATCGACTGCGCCGACATCCAGCCGGACGCGGTCGAACAGGTGCGCCACTCGGTTGAAAAAAACGGTTTGCAAAACCGTATTTTTGCCCAAAAGGCAGACATACGAAACATTTCTGCCGCCTACGCGCCGTGCAGCTTCAGCCTGGTGACGGTCAACCCGCCCTACAAGGCGCCAAACAGCGGCCACAAAAGCGCCAGGCCAAGCGCCGAAATCGCACGGCACGAAGTTTGCTGCACGATCGAAGATGTGGCCGCGGCCGCCGCATACCTTTTAAAACCCGCCGGGCGGCTTTGCCTTTGCCAGCGGCCGGAACGGCTGGCCGACGTGATCACGGCCCTGCGGCAATATAAGCTGGAACCGAAGCGGCTGCGCTTTGCGGCCGCAAGCCCGGATAAGCGCCCGTTTTTATTTTTGATGGAGGCGCAAAAGGGCGCGGCGCCGTTTTTGCAGATACAGCCGCAGCTGAACCTGACGGAAAACGGCCGGATGAGCAGCGACGCCAAAGAAATTTACGCAAATTACGCAAAAGGATGTGAAGCATTATGAGCGGCACGCTATACATTGTCGGCACGCCGATCGGCAACCTGGGCGACTTTTCGCCACGCGCCCGGCAGACGCTCGAAAACGCCGACTTCATCGCGGCGGAAGACACGCGCGTGACCAGAAAACTGCTGAACCACTTTGACATCCACAAGGAGACCGTCAGTTACTTTGAACACAACCAGAAAGCGCGCGGCGAGCAGATCATAACGCGGCTTCTGGCCGGTGAGAACTGCGCGCTTGTGACCGACGCCGGCATGCCGGCCATTTCAGACCCCGGCCAGGCGCTGGTAGACCAGTGCATTGCGCTCGGCATCCGCACCGAAGCCGTGCCCGGGCCGGTGGCCTTTGCCACGGCGCTCGCCGTTTCCGGCATGGAAAACGGCCGTTTTACGTTTGAAGGTTTTTTATCGGTCAACAAAAAGAGCCGCTTCGCGCACCTCGATGAGCTGAAAGACGAAACGCGCACGATGCTGTTTTACGAAGCGCCGCACAAGCTGCTGGCCACACTGCACGACATGGCGGCCGCATTTGGCCCCGACCGAAAGATCGCGCTGGTGCGCGAGCTGACCAAAGTGCACGAGGAGGTCATACGCACCACCCTGCAGGAGGCGGTGGAACTGTTCACCGTGCGCCCGCCGAAGGGCGAGTTTGTGCTGGTCATTGCCGGCAAAACAAAGGAAGACACCGGCACGATGACACTGGAAGAGGCCGTACAGCACGCAAGGGCGCTTGTGGCGCGCGGCATGAGCCGCAGCGAAGCTGCCAAAACGACAGCGGCCGAAACACCTTTTAAAAAAGGCGATATTTACAGGGAGCTGAACCGATGAAGTGCACCGCCTGCCCGCGCCGCTGCGGCGCCGACCGGGAAAAAGCGCCCGGCTTCTGCGGCGGCACCGCCACCCTGCGCGCCGCCCGGGCCGCGCTGCACTTTTGGGAAGAACCGCCAATCAGCGGCAAAAGCGGCAGCGGCGCCGTTTTTCTGAGCGGCTGCAGCCTGCGCTGCGCGTTTTGCCAAAATGCCGAGATCAGCCGCGGCAATAAGGGCAAAACCCTCACCTTTGCCCAGCTGAAAGAGGCGATCGACCGGCTGATCGACCAGGGCGCAGCCAACATCAACCTGGTCAACCCCACCCACTGGGCAGACCAGCTGTGCGCGTTTTTTGAAAAATACACGTTCCCGGTGCCGGTCGTTTACAACTCCTCCGGCTACGAAAACGTGGAATCGCTGAAAAAGCTGGACGGGCTGATCGACATTTACCTGCCCGATTTCAAATACACCCGCCCGGACAAGGCCGCGCGCTACAGCGGCGCAGCCGATTACCCCGAGGTCGTGCTGCCTGCCCTGCGCGAAATGCGCCGCCAGCAGCCAAATGATATTTTTGACGGATCGGGTATGATGCAAAAAGGCATGATCATCCGCCACCTGGTGCTGCCCGGCAACACGCATTCGGCCGTGGAGGTGCTCGACTGCATCCGGCGTGAATTCCCGGGCGCATACGTTTCGCTGATGGCACAGTACACCCCGTTCGGCGACCTGCACGATCTGCCCGAACTGCAGCGCCGTGTGACAAGGCGCGAATACGAAAAAGTGGTGCGCCACGCCATCGACATCGGCCTGAACAACGTGTTTTTGCAGGATCCGGAAGCCGCCTGCACGGATTTTATACCGGCATTTGATTTTTCCGGGCTTTTGTGATATGCTTATGCTAAGAGGCAGCATACCCTGAAATCGGTCGGCTGTCCAAGAACGCAAAGAAGGGATCGCATGAAACAGACGCAATACACCTACCCCAGCGCGACCGGCCAGTGCACCATACACGCCTGGCAGTGGTGCCCGGAGCACCGCACACCAAAAGCCGCGATTTTGCTGCACCACGGCATGGCCGAACACACCGGCCGCTATAAAAATGCGCTGCGCGCACTGGTGGAAGACTACGGCTACGCCGTGTTTATGAACGACATGGCGAACCACGGCCAGTCAAGCGACGACGAGGCCATGCTCGGCTACTTCGGCAAAACAGACGGGTGGAAAAAAATCATTGCCGACGCGCACCACCTGTTTGAGATCATGTACAAGGAATACCCCAACTTAAAACATATCGTCGGCGGCCATTCCATGGGCTCGTTCATTATGCGCAGCTATTTTAATTTTTACCACGACCCGGTGGACGGCGCCATCTTTATCGGCACCAGCGGCAAAAACGCGCTGGCCGGCGTAGGCATTGGGCTGACCAGCCTGATCTGCGGCCTGAAAGGCCCGACCTGCAAAACGCAGATGCTTTACGAGATCGCGCTGGGCGGCTACGACAAGCCGTTTGAGCACCGCACGCGCTACGACTGGGGCATCCGCGACACCAAGAGCGTGGACGACTATGTGGCCGACCCGAAATGCGGCTTTTTGTTCACGGCGGCCGGCTACCGCGACCTGATGCACCTGGTCACCGACTGCAACAGCGCGAAGTGGTTTGCAAACATGCCGAAAGACCTGCCCATTTTGCTGCTTTCGGGCGACAAAGACCCGGTGGGCAATTTCGGCAAAGGCGTGACCGAAGTGCGCGACCGGCTGAAAGCGACCGGCCACACAAACGTGACCATGAAGCTTTACGGCAACGCGCGCCACGAAATTTTGAACGAGCTGAACAAAGAAAGCGTTTACCAGGACCTGGACGCCTGGATCACAAATATGATCCTGCACCCGCCCGTTCAAAAAGAAGAGGTTTCAAAGTAAACAGAAAAACGATTCAAAACAAAACTGTCCGCAAAGCCGGGTCTGCCGCTTTGCAAAATGGAAACAGACGTGCAGGAAAATTGCTTCTTGCACGTCTGTTTTTGTAAATGCACAGCGCTGTTCGTCTGCAGCAGGCAGAAAAAAACCGGCACATGCGTGCCGGCTTTTATGTAGTTTGGAAAAACGCTTATTTTTCGGCGTATTTGTCCTCTTCGTGGCTCCAGGAATACAGGTCGCGGATCTCTTCGCCGACTTTTTCGAGCTGATGGTTTGCTTCCATCTCTCTCTTCGCCTTGAAGTGCGCCCAGCCGTTGTTGCTTTCCGTGATGAACTTGGAAGCAAATGTGCCGTCCTGGATCTCTTCCAGGACTGTCTCTTATACACATCTCCGAGCCCACGAGACACTGAGCGATCTCG
>URDW01000024.1 GCA_900546735.1 uncultured Oscillospiraceae bacterium | reverse complement strand
GAGATCGCTCAGTGTCTCGTGGGCTCGGAGATGTGTATAAGAGACAGCTCCAGGACGCAGAAAATTCTGCGCCCTTGTTTTTTATCACTCCAGCTGTATCAGATGCGATCATCGCGCTTCGCTAAATTCCCCTATGCCTTTTTAATGGCTCAGCATATTCCTGTGCACCTTGATGCGAGTACGACATCTCATATCTAAAGACAAGCAGCCCGGACTTCATTTGAACGAAGTCCGGGCTGCTGTAGGATTTGATTTCAGAAACAAAACCGGCTTATTATGTTCCGGCAGTCGTGACGATTTTCAAATGCTGCAAATAAAAGTTTCTGACTTTCGACCGGCTTATATTCAACATGCCGCCGGAAAATTCAAGATGGTCCATGTTTTGCGTTGGCATTATATACCAGATCCCGGGCTGCACTTTTTCTCCGGAACGGTAAACTTTTGAAGGTTCATCAAAAGGAGCGCGGGCTGAAATCGTGTTAACAAGCCCGTCGTTTTCCAGCCACTTTTCGTCTATTACCCTGCCGCCGGCCGTAACGCCGGTATATTTACCGATCGCATAAGCATACGGAAGCATTAACGTATTGATTCCGAAATTCGGCACATAGTTACCGGTCCATCGACTTTTAGAAGTTTTTGTACCCGCATAAGAGTAATAATAGACGCCCGGCTGCGCCTTAATCGTTTTGTTGATTTCGGCTGCCCCGTCGATCGTCAAATCATAAAAAGCATTATCCTTTGAATTTATAAAAGCTGAAAGCTTAGAAATATTACAATTTACGCCGGAAGACGAACCGGGTAAATAGGAAAGTCCAAACTGATCGAGCATAGGATCAAAAAGCTTATTCAGCCGTGTTGAACCTGAAAACGCAGCAAGCGAGCAAAAGATTTTGACCAAAGCGTTCGAAAATCCGCCCGTTGCCTCAAAAAACGAGGTTCCGTTATGCGGCGCCGCGAGCGTTGTTACAGAGTAAACTTTATCGGTCTGGCCGCCTTTAAAAAGCGGGGACAATTCATTTTCGGGCGTAACGGCACGCTCCTCTTCAGAGCCTTCACCCAAAAGCTGAACCAAAAGCCGAACGGTAACGCCTCCGAAAGAATGACCGACAAGGTTTATTTTATGTTCTGCATCCCACTGCGTTATGATGGGCTGATCGTATGTTCGGCCGTATCTTGCGTGATTATGCTGTGCAGAATGCGCCGCACCGTAATCCACTGTACCGCCGGCAAGCTGGGCATAAAGTTCACACGCCCTGTCCCATGCACTGGATACTGTGCCTACACCGGCAGCAACGCATGTATATCCTTTTTTCTCCAGTTCCGTAAAAAGATTGCCCGTCATCATTCCCCAGTAAGGGAAATACTTGTTCGCGCCGTCATCAGAGCCCCATCCGCACAGACCGTGTACAAAGACAAAAGTATAGCCTTTTTTATCCGCATCGGCAGCAAGCGCATGCACCGGCATAGAACAGACAAATAGAACGGTACACAATACGATGCTTAATATTTTAATGATTTTTTTCTTCATTTGTTTTTTCTTCTTTCGTTATATTTCCTGCAAGACACTACTTCCTTCGCTGCACAGGTGAACGCTGAGAGAATAAAATCACCACAGAATTCTCATAATCAGCATACAAATTTTATCAATTTTTCACATAAAAGTCAATATTTTTTAAACGTTTTATGTTTATATTCACCAAATTGAAGCATTGTGTTTATATAAGTACAAAACGCTCTGTTATGTACAAAAAATCAAATATAATGCACATATGAAATTTGAAAAAAGTCACAAATCACGCCGAAGGGATGTGGTTGAAATAACAGTCCTGGCGGTAAGCGGTGTCAGCGTTGCATACCCACAAACTTATGCTTTACGGCGAACAACCGATTTTGCCAAATACTGAAACAGGTTTTCGGTCCATTTAGAGATTTGGAGCAGCTTGACAGGGGGTTCGACTTTTATTGCAAAAACGACCACAGCCAGCACAAAAGTGCTGGCTGTGGTCGTTGGTGGAGATGAGGGGAGTCGAACCCCTGTCCTGAAATCCGTCTGCAGGATTTTCTACGGGTGTATTCCGTCTTTTAAGATTCCCCTCGCCAAACGCCGGCGGACAGGCTTTTGGTTACGGTATTCCCTATTGCATGACAAAGGGCGGGAAAAACCTTTGTTCACGGACGCCGCTAAACGACGCTCTCTTTCAGGCCGCGGCGCTCCCGAAGAGAACGGCTGTGCACTTAGGCAGCAGCTAAAACTTTACTGTTTTTGTCAGTTAATTTTTAAGTTGCCGGTTGTTGAAGCGGTCTGGCACCGCTACCCGCTTACCCTGGGTCTTGACCCCAGTCGAAATCCTTTCATCCCCATATAAGGCGCAAAAGCGCCGGATTTATGAATGAAAACGTTCTTTTATAGCGCGCTCAATGCTGCGCCGCGCGTCTTTGGCGGCAATGTCGGCGCGCTTGTCGTAATTCTTTTTACCTTTGCAAAGCCCGATCTCCAGCTTTGCATAAGAGCCGCGGATATACATGCGAAGCGGCACGGCCGTGTAACCCATCTGCCGCGTTTCGTCGAACAGGTGGCGAATTTCGCGCTTGTGCAGCAGCAGCCTTTTCGGCCGCATGGGGTCGCGGTTAAAAAGATTGCCCTTTTCATACGGCGAGATATGCACACCGCGGGCATACATTTCGCCGCCGTCAAAGCTGCACCAGCTGTCTTTTAAATTCACACGGCTTTCGCGCACCGATTTGATCTCGGTACCGAAAAGCTCCAGGCCTGCTTCCACCGTTTCCAGCACAAAGTAGTCGTGATACGCTTTTTTATTTTGCGCCACAACGGTGATCTTATTCTTATCCAAGCGTATCACGCCCCTTTCAGATGATATTTCTGCCTTCGATCGCGCGCAGAAGCGTAAATTCGTCGGCATACTCCAAATCGGCGCCGACCGGCACACCGTAGGCAAGCCGCGACACCGTGATGCCCATTGGCTTGATGAGCCGCGCCAGATACATGGCCGTGGCTTCGCCCTCTGCCGTTGGGTTGGTGGCCAGAATGATCTCCTGCACCGTACCGTCGCCCAGGCGGGACAAAAGCTCTTTGATCTTGATCTGGTCCGGGCCGATGTTGTTCATTGGCGACATTACGCCGTGCAGCACATGGTAAAGGCCGTTGTACTCATTGGTACGCTCAATAGCCACCACATCGCGCGGGTCTTCGACCACGCAGATAACGCTTTTATCGCGGCGCGCGTCCTGACAGATCGGGCAGAGCTCATCCTCACTGAAATTGCAGCAAACGGAGCACTGGTGGATCTTTTCCACGGCGTTTGTGATAGCGCCGGCAAATTCCCCAGCCTGCTGTTTTGTGAGCGAAAGCACATAATATGCCAAACGCTGCGCCGTTTTATGGCCGATGCCCGGCATGCGTTCAAACTGGTCGACCAATTTGGAAAGCGCCGTTAAATGGTAAGATGGCATCTGGATTCCCCTTTGAATTAAAGGCCGGGAATGTTCAGCCCGCCGGTGATGGCGCCCATTTCGCGCTCTTCTTCCTCATCGACCTGGCGCATCGCCTCGTTGAGCGCAGCCATCAGCATATCCTCCAGCATTTCCACATCCTCCGGGTCCACAACCTCAGGATTGATGCCGATCGCCTTGATTTCGTGCTTGCCGTTTACGGTGACCTCAACCATACCGCCGCCGGCAGACGTGACATGCTCTTTTTCCTCAAGCTCTTTTTTCTTGGCTTCCATCTGTTCCTGCATTTTCTGTGCCTGGCGGATCATGCCCTGCATATTGCTGGGGCCGCCGCCCATGCCCTGCGGTAACCTTGCTTTCATTGAAAACACTCCTTTATTCATCCACATGCAGATCGACATTGCCGCTGGCTCTGGCGATCAGATCCTCCAGCGGGTCGCGCTGCACTTTTTTTTCTTCTGCTTTTTTGAAAAAGCCGATTTTGTAAGACCGGCCCGCCGCCGCAAGCACAGCCTGCTTCAAATTGCGCAGGTGGTTGTCGGTCTTGATAAAATTACTGAACGACGGCGTGGGACTATCGATCAAAAAATAGTCGCCGCGCACATAGCCCTTGGAATTGGCCAAAACGCCGTAAAGCGCCTTATCCGTTTCAAAAATCTGATCAAGCAGCTCGCCCCAGCGTGCAAACGGCACTGTACCGTCGCCATCCGGCTCTGCCTGGTTTACCGGCGGCTGCGCGGGAGCCTGCACCTGCGGCTGTGGTGATACGGCTGCAGGCTGCTGCACATCGGGCTGCACCTGCACAGGCGGTGCGTCAGGCAGCGGCGTATCCTCCCACGGGGGCAGATCGTCGGGCGCCTGCTGCGTTTCAGGCTGTTCGGGCATTTGCGCCCGGATTTCCGGCGCCGGCGTATTTTGTGCAGCTGGTTCTTTTGGCACGGCCGTTTCTTTTGGTGCAGACGTTGGCTGTACCGGCGGCTGTGCCGGCATCTCTTTCGGGACAAGGCCATGCTGCATGGCCAAGACCTGCTGTTCCAGCGCCGCCACACGCGTCAGCAGCGCCTGCGCCCCCGTATCGAGCGCAGGACTGCACAGGCGGATAAACGTCATTTCCATTTCCGTTCTGGCGTTTGCGCCGCTTTTAATGGCAGTCAGTGTGTTTTGCAGAACATCCAGACAGTTCAGCAGCGACTCAGCCGTAAACGCCTTGGCGCCCGCCTCCAGCCGGCTGTATTCTTCCGGTGCAACAACGATCAAGAAACGGCCGGAGCGCACCGTTTTCGTAACAAGCAGATTGCGAAAATGCCCGATCAGCTCGCCGCAGAGGCGCTCCAGGTCATAAGAGTTGGCGTAAAGCGACGAAATGCAGTCCAGCGCCGCAGCGGCATCCTGCTTCTGCACCGCCTCGGAAAGCGTGTAAAGCGCGTCATTGCCGGCAAGACCAGCCGTTTCGGCCACCAGCTGCGCCGTTACGCGTTCGCCCTTGCCGGCGCACTGGTCAAGAATAGACAGGCCGTCGCGCAGCGCACCGTCGGCCAGACGGGCGATCAGCATGGCTGCATCGTCCTCCAGCACAAACTGCTCCTGCGCGGCAACATCCTGCAGACGGCGGCACATCGTTTCGGGCTGGATGCGCTTAAAATCAAAACGCTGGCAGCGCGAAAGGATCGTGGCCGGCAGCTTGTGCACCTCGGTCGTGGCCAAGATAAAAATGACGTGTGCCGGCGGCTCCTCGAGCGTTTTGAGAAGCGCGTTGAACGCGCCGGTCGAGAGCATGTGCACCTCGTCGATGATATACACTTTGTACTTACAGCGCGCCGGGGTGTAATTGACCTCTTCGCGCAGGTCGCGGATGTCGTTGACACTGTTGTTCGAAGCGGCGTCGATCTCCACCACGTCGAACAAAGAGCCGTCGTCAATGCCGCGGCAGACTTCGCATTCGCCGCACGGCTCGCCGCCCTGACTGTTTTCGCAGTTGACGGCCTTGGCCAGAATTTTGGCGCAGGTCGTTTTGCCGGTTCCGCGCGACCCGGTAAACAAATAGGCGTGCGAAACACGGTTTTCACGCAGCTCATGCAGCAGCGTTGCTGTGACATGATCCTGCCCATAGACATCCGCAAAACGCTTAGGGCGGTATTTGCGGTAAAGGACCTGATACATTTTCGCACCTCCTAAAACAAAACAAGGCACGGGCCCTTATTTCATGTCGTAGCGTACAGACTTGTCTGCGGCGCACAGAATAATCCACTTATTGCTGCTCGGTTCCCCGCCTGACAAGGTTCGTAGCATCCCGTCGCACAGGGCCCATACGCTACGATATAAAATAAGAGCATCCCTGCCTTTGCAGATAGTATTATACACTATCCTTACTCTGAAATCAACACTTTTTCGATCGCACCGTAATAGATGTAATGGAAATCACCGGCGGCGTAATTGTTCATAATGCCGGGATCCAGGAATCCATCCGGATCAAACCGGCCGACCGCCATTTTTTTGCAAACGAGCACCAGTCTTGCCTGCGCAAAATACGGCGCTTTTTCATCAAAAACCGGCACAAGACCCGTTTCGGCCGCCTTGTCAACATCGCGCCCGGAATGCGCGCCGCAGAAAGACAGCGCCTTCTTTTCGCTTTCCGGGTAAAAGCTGAGCGTGAAATAATCGTTGGCGTCCAAAAATTCTTTTGTGTAGCGCTGGGGGCGGATGTAGACCGTGGCCACATCTTTGCCCCAAAGCTCGCCGAGCGCACCCCAGCTGACGGTCATGGTGTTGTACTCATCCGCCGTGCCGGCCGTCACAAGACCCCAGTCGTCTGCGATCAGGGAGACGGCGTTTTCTTTGATATCTTTAACAGAAATTTCTTTAAGCATGAAAAACACCTCTGTCATTATTATACCAACACAGGAAAAATTATGCAAGTTCTTTCAGCTGTGCAAAAAAGTAAAAAAAAGCAGACAGCCAAATGGCTGTCTGCAATCATGGAAATGAACTTATTTGATTTCGACCTGGCCGCCGGCAGCTTCGATCTTCGATTTGATCTCTTCGGCAGCGTCTTTGGCAACAGCCTCTTTGATCGGAGCCGGAGCGCCGTCCACAAGGGCTTTTGCTTCTTTCAGGCCAAGGCCGGTCACTTCGCGGACAGCCTTGATCACGGCAATCTTGTTGCCGCCGTCGCTGGCCAGGATCACGTCGAACTCGGTCTTTTCTTCAGCAGCAGCGGCACCGCCGTCAGCCGGTGCGGCAACAGCAACAGCAGCGGCAGCGCTGACGCCGAATTCCTCTTCTACTGCAGAAACAAGCTCGGACAGTTCAAGAACGGTAAGGGTTTTCAGTTCTTCTACGATATTGGTAACTTTCTCGGATGCCATTGTATTTTCCTCCAATTCAAAATTTCATTTAAATTATTCTGCTGTTTCTTCAGCTGCCGGAGCTTCGGCGGCTGCTTCCTCAGCGGCGGGTGCTTCATCAGAAGCTTCATTTTTCTTGTCAACGATAGCCTGTACCGCACGGGCAAAGGCAGCGATCGGTGCATTGAACACACTGCAGACCGTGGCGAGAAGTACTTCTCTGGACGGCAGCTTGGCAAGGGCTGTGATTTTTTCGAGGCCGATGACCTCACCATCAAGATAACCGCTCTTGATGCTGAATGCGTCGTGCTGATCCGCAAACTTCTGCAGAATGCGGGCGGCGGCAACATAATCTTCCGGGCTGGTCGCGATGGCCGTTGTACCTTCCAGAACGGAATCCAGACCGTCCAGGCCGGCATCGTCGGCAGCGCGCTTCAAAATCGTGTTCTTTACAACGGTGTACTCCACACCGGCTTCACGAAGCTCTTTACGAAGCGCCGTATCGTCGATTACGTTGATGCCCTTATAGTCAACAACTACACCAGCAACCGAAGACTTGATTCTCTCGCTGAGATCGGCAACCTGCTGTTTTTTTCTTTCGAGAACTGCTGCGCTGGGCATTCGGTTCACCTCCATAAGTATTTGCCGCAAAAGCGGACTTTTGGCTGTTTCAAAACAAAGAAAGGTGCATTCCATGAGGAATGCACCGTAAACATAGCAACAAATGTTTGGTATGCTCATTCCTCGGCAGGCGGTAAAACTTATGCACAGGGCACCTGCTGTCTTTGGCTGAACAGCGACTGTATTTTAGCACAAGCCGGGCGGCTTGTCAATACCTGAAATCAAACGCCGAACTTGGACGGGTTGACGCGCACGCCGGGGCCCATGGTGCTGGCAACGGCAATGGAGCGCAGATACTGACCCTTGGCGGCAGCCGGCTTTGCCTTTACGATGGCACCAAGCAGCGTGTTGAAGTTTTCAAGCAGCTTCTCCGTGCCGAACGAAGCCTTGCCGATCGGGCAGTGAATGATGTTTGTTTTGTCCAGACGGTATTCGATTTTACCGGCTTTCGCCTCCTGCACGGCCTTGGCAACGTCCATGGTGACGGTGCCGGCTTTCGGAGACGGCATCAGGCCGCGGGGGCCGAGGATCTTACCGAGACGGCCGACAAAACCCATCATGTCGGGGCTGGCGACAGCCACGTCGAATTCCATCCAGCCGCCCTGGATCTTGGCGACCAGGTCTGCATCGCCCACGATGTCGGCGCCGGCCTCTTCAGCAGCCTTGGCCAGATCGCCCTTGGCAAACACAGCCACGCGCACATCTTTACCCGTGCCGTTCGGCAGAACAACAGCGCCGCGGACCTGCTGGTCAGCATGGCGGGAGTCTACGCCGAGGCGGATGTGTGCTTCGATGGTTTCGTCAAACTTTGCGGTAGCCGTTTTCACTGCAAGGGAAAGGGCCTCTTCCGCATCATATAAATTGGCGCGGTCGATCAGTTTTGCGCCTTCAACATATTTCTTTCCGTGTTTCATAACTCATTTCCTCCCAGATATGTGGTTTAACGGATCTTTCCTCCCACTCGGGGAATTATTCCTCAACTTCTACGCCCATGCTTCTGGCGGTGCCGGCGACCATAGACATGGCTGCCTCAAGGCTTGCCGCGTTCAAGTCGGGCATTTTTGTTTCAGCGATCTTCTGCACCTGCTCTTTGGTGAGCTTGGCAACTTTGTTCTTGTTCGGAACACCGGAAGCCTTTTCGATGCCGCATGCTTTTTTGATGAGCACAGCAGCCGGCGGCGTTTTGGTGACAAAAGTGAACGAACGATCCTCAAAAACCGTGATCACAACGGGAATGATAAGACCGGCGTCATTCTTTGTTCTTTCGTTGAACTCTTTGGTGAACGCCATGATGTTTACGCCGTGCTGGCCAAGCGCCGGGCCAACGGGCGGTGCCGGCGTGGCTTTGCCGGCCGGGATCTGAAGCTTAATTAAGCCTACTACCTTCTGAGCCATATAAATTTCCTCCTAAAATGTGGTCATTGGCGGGACGAACCCTCCCACGCACCGCAAAGCGGTGATAAAAGCAGCACGCTGCTTGTTACCGAAATTATTCTTTGACCTTTTCAAGCTGGTCAAGCTCAAACTCCACGCGCGTTTCACGGCCGAACATGGACACGGTGACCTGCACGCTGTTTTTGGCGGCGTCGATCTCGTTGACGACGCCGGAGAAGCCCTCCAGCGGGCCGGAGATGACGTTGACCGAATCGCCGACGGCATAGGGCACTTTGACGTTGACCTTTTCAACGCCGAGTGCCTTGACCTCTTCCTCGGTCAGGGCAACGGGGTTGCTTTCAGGGCCGACAAAACCGGTGCAGCCCCTGGTGTTGCGCACGACATACCAGGAATCGTCCGTGATGATCATTTTAACAAGCACATAGCCGGGGAACACCTTGCGTTCCACTTCTTTTTTGGTGCCGTCCTCTTTGATCTCCACGACCTTTTCCGTCGGGATCGTGACCTCTTGGATCAGATCCTGCATGCCGCGGTTTTCAACCACCGTTTCAATGTTGCTGGCCACCTTGTTTTCATAGCCGGAAAACGTGTGCACAACATACCATTTTGCTTCTTCTTCCATCAGGAGCCTCCTTATTCGGCTGCTGTCGTATCGTCTGCAGCTGCGGTCGTATCCGCTTCAGCCTCGGTGGTGTCAGACGTATCCTCGCTGACCGTATCGGAAACGGAAGTGTTGTCCGAAAGGCTCTTCAAGCCGCGCATGCCGAGCGAAAGGACACTGTCCACAGCGTAAATCGCCACGCCGGCAATGATCACAACGATCAAAACGACCAAAGCGTTTTTGAGCGTTTCTTTGGCGCCGGGCCAAACGACCTTTTTGCCTTCGGAGCGCACGCTTTTGAAGAAAGAACCAATGGATTTAAACGGATTCTTTTTTTGCTTTCCGTCTTTGCCGGCTTTTTTCTTCGGTGCTTCTGCTTTTACATCGGCTTTTTTGGACGGAGTCTTTTTTTCATTTGCCATTTTTTCGGGCCTCCGTTACTTTGTTTCCCTGTGCAGAGTATGCTTCCTGCAGAATCTGCAGTACTTCTTCATCTCTAAACGGTCAGGTGTGTTCTTTTTGTTTTTCATGGTGTTGTAGTTGCGTTGTTTGCACTCCGTGCATGCCAATGTTATCTTGACTCTCATGTTGGCACCTCCAATTAATTTTCGACATATTTGCCTCCCTCACCATGTCCCGAACGCAGGCGAGACACAAAAAAGCGGGCACAAAAATAAAGCCCCCTTTAAGAGGTGTATATAATTTACCACAAAAGAGAAACACAGTCAACACTTTTTTCGGATTTTTCGGCCGCTGCACGCAAATTTAAGCGCAAATGTTGCATAAACGCTGATTTTATTGTATGATTCTATATGATTTAAGATGATTTGAGCCGGCCAATCTGCTTTACGCGGCGCCGCGCGACAAAAGCCGTTCAAAAAAGCAGCTGCAGCATCTGATGCAGCTGCGTCACGAGGGGATCCATTTGAAAAAAGCGTTTTTTTCTATATGTTTTGTCTGCATATTCCTGATGGCAGGCTGCAGCGTGCAAGCCAAAAACGAGTCGGTGCAGCCGTCTTTTGATTTGAAGTATAAAACTTACGCTTATGCTTATGAAATCGAATATAAAGTGGAAGAAAACACGCTTTATGCAAGAGGCAAGAACAATCTGCACTTTTTTGACGTGGAAGAATATACTTTGCAAACGCAGTGGACGAAACTTGCGGAAAATGTTGTGCATGTTGACGCGACCGGATCGGCTGTGATTTACCTGACGGAAAACGGTGAACTGTATGGAATGGGTGAACTGACCGGCGGCGTTTTGCAGACGGAGGACATCAGCGATTTTGCCCTCGATAATGTTATCGCCGAACCAAAATTGCTGATGACGAACTGCAAATACGCCGCCATCGGGATCCGGTTTGCGGTCGCGGTCAAAGAGGACAACACCCTGTGGTTTTGGGGCGAAAGCCTGAACGGTCAAAGCACAGAAGTGTTTGAAAAAACCTTGGAGCCGATCCGGATTGCCGAAAACATACAGTTTGCAGATGCATTCCTTTACACGACCGCATGGGTAGATGAAAAAGGCGATCTCTATCTGGTCGGCGATAATTCGTTTGGGCAAATCGGCAATGGGCACAAGGGCAGCGGCTTTCCGACGCTGTATGAGGATATTGTGACCACACCGTACTGTGCGCTGAAAAACTGCACAGCCTTTACTGTTGTGGATAAAAATTACGGCATCGTTCAGGCAACAGATGCAGACGGTGCGATTTACGAATGGGGCAACAACCAAAATACGACCCCTGCCCGTGTATAATATCAATCATTAAATATATTCCGTAAAAATCCAGTTGATGCATATGCTGATGTTCAGAAAGGAGAAAAAAATGGTCTGTGCAATACTCGGCGCCGGCGCGGCCGGACTGGTGTGCGCCATAAGGCTCAAACAGCTTGCGCCGCAGATACAGGTGATTTTGCTGGAAAAAGAACCATCGCCCGGGCGCAAGCTGCTGGCGACCGGCAACGGCCGGTGCAACCTTTCCAACCAGCACGCGCAGTTCGCCGACGAAGCGGCACAAGCCATTTTTGAAAAGAACGGCGTAACAAGCATCCTTGCCTTTTTCAACAGTCTTGGGCTTGAAACGGTGACCGATGCAGAAGGCCGCATTTACCCGATGGCGATGCAGGCCGCCGCCGTTTTGCAGATTTTGACCGAGGCGGCAAAACGGCTTGGCGTAACACTGGCGACCGGCACATGCGTAAAAACAATACGAAAAGAGAGCGGCCGTTTTCAGGTCACAACCGAAAGTGACGACGCCGAGGCTAAAAAATGGGCGGCAGACTTTGCCGTTGTCTGCTGCGGCGGCAAAGCACAAAAGAACCTGGGCAGCGACGGCAGCGGCTACGCGCTGTTAAAAGCTTTCGGCCACCGCATCACACCGCTTTGCCCCGCCCTGGTACAGCTGAAATCGCCGAACAAAAGCTGCCGCGCCTTAAAAGGGCAGCGGCGCAAATGTCTGGTTTCGACCGAGTGCAGCGGAAAAGTTTTAAAATGCGAATACGGCGAAGTGCTGTTTACAGACTATGGGCTTTCCGGTATTGTCATTATGGATCTTTCCGCCGTTTTTGCACGGCACAGCGGCGAAGAAAACGCCGTGGTGATCGACCTGCTGCCCGACATGCCGGAAGCACGCATTGCCCGGCATTTTAAAGAATTCGGCAGCCTGGTGGGACTGCTTGGCGTGCAGCTTGACCGTGTGATGCAAAAATGCGGCGGGCAAAACGCAGAAAAAGTGGCGCACATCTGCAAAAACTGGCGGCTGCCGGTCACCGGCACGCTGGGGTTTGACCACGCCCAGATCACGATGGGCGGCGCGGACCTATGTGCATTCCACCATGGACTGGAATCCAAATACGAAAAAAATCTGTTTGCTGCAGGCGAGATCTTAAACGTGCAGGGGCCGTGCGGCGGCTTTAACCTGTCGTGGGCGTTTTCAAGCGCACTCACTGTGGCCGAGGAAATTGCAGGAAGGACAAAATGATAAGAATTCAGGAAATACGCCTGGCGCTCGATGAAAGCGAAAAAAGCCTTTATTCGCGCGCGGCAAAAATTCTGCGCATTCAGCCGCAGGCCATTGAAAAACTGACGATTTACAAAAAAAGCGTGGACGCACGCAAAAAAAGCAACGTCTTTTTCAGCTACACCGTAGATGTGACCACAAAGGACGAGGACAAGATCGTTGCGAACTGTGCGAGCACCAAAGTGCAGCTTGTGACGCCGAAAGTGTACACCCTGCCGGAAAACAAGCGCAAAAGCAGCCTTCGCCCCGTCATTGTGGGCTTTGGCCCGGCCGGCATGTTTGCCGGGCTGGTGCTGGCGCTTTCCGGGCTTTGCCCCATTATTCTGGAACGCGGCAAAGCCGTAAGCGAACGGCAAAAAGATGTGGACCGCTTTTGGAAAGAACACATTTTAGACGAGGAGTCGAACGTGCAGTTCGGCGAGGGCGGCGCCGGCACCTTCAGCGACGGCAAGCTGACCACCGGCATCAAAAGCCCATACATCCGCAAAATTCTGGAAGAGCTTTGCGAAGCCGGTGCACCGGAGGAGATCCTTTACTCCTCGCGCCCGCACATCGGCACGGACAAGCTGGCGACCGTTGTGCAGAACATCCGCAAAAAAATCACGTCGCTCGGCGGCGAAGTGCGGCTGGAATGCCGGCTGGACAAAATCATCAGTGTCAACAACTTTGTGCACGGCGTGACGTATTCGCACCACGGCGAAAGCTTTGATCTGGAGACGGACTGCGTCATTTTGGCGATCGGCCACAGCGCGCGCGACACGGTGGAGATGCTCTACAGCAGCGGTGTTGCGATCACCCAAAAGCCATTTTCCGTGGGCGCGCGCATTGAACACCCGCAAAAGCTGATCGACCGGGCACAATACGGCCGCTTTGCCGGCCACCCGGCACTCGGCGCAGCCGATTACAAGCTGAGCTGCCACACGCTGCACGAGCGCGGCGCCTACACGTTTTGCATGTGCCCGGGCGGCACCGTAGTGGCGGCGGCCAGCGAAAAAGGCGGTGTCGTCGTAAACGGCATGAGCACCTGGGCGCGAGACGGAGAAAACGCAAACTCCGCCCTGCTGGTCGGCATTGAACCGCAGCATTTTCCAAGCGAACACCCGCTGGCCGGTATGTACTGGCAGCGCGAGATCGAACAAAAAGCCTTTCAGCTTGCCGGCAGCAGTTACAAAGCACCCGCGCAGCTTGTGGGCGATTTCCTGGCCGGAAAAGCCTCTGCAAAACTGGGCAGCGTGCGCCCGACCTGCCCCACCGGCGTGACCCCGACCGACCTGCGCGAATGCCTGCCGGCGCCGGTCGCCAAAACGATGCAAAGCGCCATCGTGCAGATGGACGAAAAATTAAAAGGCTTTGCCCTTTACGACGCGGTGCTGACCGCGCCCGAAACGCGCAGCTCCTCGCCGGTGCGCATCACGCGCGACGACTTTTTGCAGTGCTCGATCCGCGGCGTTTACCCCTGCGGCGAAGGCGCAGGCTATGCCGGCGGCATCGTCAGCGCCGCCAACGACGGCATACGCTGTGCACATGCCGTGCTGGACGACGAGCACAACTTTTAATTTTAGCCATGCAACAATACTTGGCGGATTTTTCGCACCGCATTTTACTCTATAGCAAATACAGATATACATTACAAAGAAACGGCCGGGTACGCTGTACCCGGCCGTTTTGCTGCTTATTCAATCATTTTCATCGGGTCGTATCTTCAGCGCGCCGCGGTAAACAAAGACGGAGACGACGGCTGTGATCAGCTCCGCCGCCCAAAACGCGTGCCAAACGCCGACAGCGCCAAACAGGCGGCTGAGCAAGAATGCCGCCGGCAAAATCACGAGAATATAGCGGCAAAGCGAAATCACGAGCGAGCGGCCGCCCTTACCGAGCCCCTCGAGCGCGCCGGACGAAGTGACCGAAACAGCCGACACGATAAACCCGGCCGAAATCACCCGCAGCGCCGTTTCACCGGCCGCGACCGTCTGCACATTGTCGGTAAAAAGGCCGATCAGCTGCCCCGGGACCGCCAGGCAAAGCACCGTGCCGAGCGCCATGATGAGGCAATTTGAGATCAGAGTCAGATTATAGATGCTGCGCACGCGCTTCATCTCGCCCGCCCCGAAATTAAACCCGAGCAGCGGCCGCATGCCCTGCACGATGCCGTTTGCCGGCAGGTACAAAAACGTCTGCAACTTATAATATACACCAAGCACTACAACGTAGCTTTGGGCAAACGCCGCCAAAATCGCATTGAGCGCTGAGATCAGCACCGACGGCAGCGCCAGATTTAAAACGGCCGGAATGCCGACGGCATACAGCCGCGCATCGATCCGGCGGTCCGCTTTCAGATAGCGTCGGCGGATGCGCACCGGCAGCGGACGTGCGAAATAGATCGCCAGGTAGATCACCAGGGTCAGCACCTGACCGATACCGGTCGCGAGCGCGGCACCTTCTATGCCCATTTCCGGAAACGGACCCAGACCGAAAATCAAAACCGGATCCAGCACGATATTGGCCACACAGCCGCTCATCAGGGCGACCATCGTCACTCTCATGCGCCCGACCGACTGAAAAATTTTTTCAAACGACAGTCCAAGCATAATGATGACGGAAAAAGAAAACGCCACGTTTGCATAGCGCACACCCAGATCGGCAACAGCCGGATCTGAAGTAAACGCACGCAAAAAAGACGGCATGATCGCAATGCTGCCCACCATCAGCAGCACGCCGTGCAGCACGGAATACGCCATGCCGTGCGTGGCGGCAACGCCGGCCTTCTCCTGGTTGCCGGCGCCGAGGAAGTACGCAATGACCGCATTCATGCCGACGCCAAAACCGATGGCCGCCGCATTGATGAAATTCTGCACCGGGTAAACAAGCGACAGCGCTGTCATGGCCTCCTCGCTGATTTTGGCAACAAAATAGCTGTCTACAATATTATAAAGAGAGTTGACCAGCATGGAAATGACCATAGGCAGCGCCATAGAAGCAAGCAGCGGACCGACCGGTTTTGTGCGCATAAAATTCTGATCCATTTTTCACCTCAAAAAAATCGCCGCACAGACTGCCAAAAGCAGCTGTGCGGCGAAAAGAATTCAAACGAATTGAAAAATCCACACGAGTTTTAGGTGCACATTATAGCACGGCGCCCCGCGCTTGTCAAGGAAAGCGCAAACGATATGAACAATAGCAGAAAATGCGACAGTATGTAACAAATTGCAGAAAAAAGCATTCAATATTAATGAAGGCACCGGCCGTGCGCAATAGTTACAACAAATGACAAAAAGGCAAACATATTGCAAAAAAACGTTCCTTTTTTTATAATGATATCATATGACTGGTTGCGCTGCGTTCTGCTCAGCAGACCCGGCCGTACCCGCACGATTGTGAAAGGATGAGAAATGTGAAAAAGAAGATCTTGATTACCGCCGCATCCGTCGCGGCCGCCGCAGTCATTGTGACCGGCGTGCTGCTTGGCACAGCCGCTGCAAAAGAAGAGGCGCAGCCGGCCTACACGGAAAAACCTGCGGTGCAAACCGAAACACAACCGCCCTCGACCGAAGCACCGCAGCTGACCTTAAAACTTAGCGAAACACGCATTGAAGTGGGCAAAACCGCAACGGCCGAAACAACGGCAAACGCCAGCTGTACCGGCGAAGTGCAGATCATCAGCAGTGACACAGCCATTTTATCTGTAAACGGCACGACACTTACGGCACTGGCGCCCGGCGAAGTGACCGTTTATGCCCAGTGCGGCAACGCAAAAAGTGAAGAGATCACCGTGGCGTGCATCATCTACGCCACCGGCATGTCGCTGAACAAGGAATCTGCTACGATCAAAATCGGCGACCAAACCACGCTCAGCGCCAGCCTGACGCCCGACAACGTAACGGAAAAAAGCATCAACTGGTCCACATCTGACAAAAATATTGCCACCGTCAGCAAAAAAGGCGTTGTGACCGGCAAGGGCGTAGGCACCGCCACCATCACCGCCAAAGACGCCAGCGGGGAACTGACGGCCAGCTGCAAAATCACAGTAGACCCGATCGAAGTCAGCAGTGTCAGCTTCAGCGAAAGCAATATTAAACTGGGCAAGGGGCAGAAGTTTATCGTGACCTCCTCTGTGTCGCCTGAAAATGCCACCTATAAGTCACTGGACATCACGGTTTCCAACAGCAATGTCGTTTCTTACTCCGGCAGCACGCTGACGGCCAAAGCGCCCGGCACAGCCACGGTGACCGCCAAAGCACGCGGCGGAAAAAGCGACAGCTTTACCGTGACCGTGACCGAGGAAAAAACATCCAAAACGATGTACACGACCTCAAACGTAAACCTGAGAAGCGGCAAATCCACCTCCAGCAAATCCATAAAAGTCGTGTCTGCCGGCACAGCCGTGGATGTGGTCAAAAACGGCACCTGGGCAATGGTCAACACCGGCGGCCAGGTAGGTTATATCAAAAGCAGCTACCTTTCCAGCGTAAAGCCGGTGCACATTTCCGGCGTGCCGTACCTGAACCAATTTTCGCTTGGCCTGCCGACCGGGTGTGAAGCCGTTTCTGCCGCTATGGTTTTAAAATACCACGGCTACAACGTCAGCGCCAATACAATCGTGAATGCCACGCCGAACGGCGAAGCCAAACACAAAGAAAACGGCAAGTGGGTCGGCGCCAACCCGTTTGAGGAATTTGTGGGGCACCCCTCTAAAAACAAGACCTACGGCTCTTACGGCTGCTTTGCGGCGCCGATCGTAAAAGCGATGAAAACCGTGGCCGGCAGCCGTGTGAAAGATATTTCCGGCTGTTCACCCGACACACTGTTCGACTATGTGGCCGACGGCCACCCTGTGGTGGTGTGGTGCGTAAAGAACGCCGGCAACCTGAAGACCGGCGTGACCTGGACTTACCCGGACGGCAGCGGTAAATTCACCGAGCTTTCGGGCGAGCACTGCGCCGTGCTGATCGGTTACGACAGCAAAAACGTTTACCTGAACGATCCGTCAGCCGGTAAAAACGTGACCCAGCCGAAGAGCAAGTTCATTTCCAACTGGAAAAAGCTGTACTCTCAGGCAATCGTGGTAGAATAAAAAGCCAGCGGCGGAGCATTTGCCCCGCCGCTTTTAATTTGTTTTGAAAATTACAAAAAAGGGCTTGACAAATCGCGCAAATGTTATATAATATTAGCGTTCACAGCGGTATAGTGTAACGGTAACACTCCGGACTCTGACTCCGTCATTTAAGGTTCGAATCCTTATACCGCTGCCAAATGAAAAAGCAGGCTGAATGGCCTGCTTTTTTTCATTCCACCAACAACATGGATTCGAACCTTAAATTAAAATAGAATCCTTTAGCCGAGCAAGGCGCAAGCCTTGCGAACGCCAAGGTTCTGCGCACTTGTGCGCAGGTTCCTATACCGCTGCCAAATGAAAAAAGCAGGCTGAATGGCCTGCTTTTTTTCATTCCACCAACAACATGGATTCGA
>URDW01000023.1 GCA_900546735.1 uncultured Oscillospiraceae bacterium | reverse complement strand
CGGGCCGGTCGGGCCTGTAGGACCGGTCGCGCCTGTTGCGCCTGTCGGACCCGTAGGCCCTGTCGCGCCTGTCGGGCCGGTCGGGCCTGTAGGACCGGTCGCGCCGGTCGCGCCTGTCGGACCCGTAGGACCGGTCGCGCCTGTCGGGCCGGTCGGACCCGTAGGACCAGTCACGCCTGTCGGGCCGGTCGGGCCCGTAGGCCCGGTTGCACCTGTTGGGCCAGTCGGGCCCGTAAGACCGGTTGCACCTGTCGGGCCAGTCGGGCCTGTAGGACCGGTCGCGCCTGTTGGGCCGGTCGGACCCGTAGGACCTGTCGCACCTGTTGGGCCGGTCGCGCCTGTAGGACCGGTTGCACCTGTCGGGCCAGTCGGGCCCGTAGGGCCAATCGCGCCAAAAGCACCGGCCGGACCGGTTGGGCCAGTTGGACCGGTAGGACCGGTTGGGCCTGTTGGACCACCGGACGGACCTGTTGGACCCGTTGGGCCGGTAGGTCCGGTTGGGCCGCGCAAACCGCAGCACGCACCTACCGGCGGACAGCAAGGCCTTTTACCGCCGTGCCTGCACGCACACTCGCCGTCACCGTCTGCAAAACGGACAATATTCATCTCTATATTGGCAAGATCTTCGCGCGAATCAGCTGTATTTGCCTGTAACACTTGATCTCTCCTTTCCTGATTTCAGAGCCAAACGGCTCCGTTTTCATTCTATGTCAAAAACGGCCGGCTGTGAAATTCACCAAAAAAGTAAGAGAAAACACAGTGTGAATATCGTCTGTTTTCACATTGACAAATGCGCGCGGCTTTGCTAAAATTGCGGTGCAAAAAAGAAATAAGTCATTTCGGCGTAGTCTTTTTGAGACTGCGCCTTTTTATTTTGGAAGGAGAAGAAATATGCCGAAAACGAAATTTCAGGAATTTATTTACGGAGCGCTGATGACCTTTTTTATGGTGTTTGCCATGGAGCTTTACAACACCGGACTGAAAAACCACGGACTTTCAAACGCAGATTTTTTGCCCGCTTGCAAAGAAATGGCCATTATTTTTCCGATTTGTTTTATAATGGGCTTTTTCTTTGTGGACCGTTTTGCGCCGAAAATTGCCTTTTAAATGGTGACGCCCGGCGAAGACAAGCCTTTTTTGGTAAACGCAGTACGCGCCTGTGTGACCGTTTGCTTTATGTACCCCATTATGAGTTTTTGGGCAACGCTGATTTTTAAACAGCCCGGGCTTGAGTTGATCCCAAAATGGCTGCAGACGTTTGTGTGCAACTTCCCGATGGCGCTTTTGTGGCAGCTGTTTTTCTGCGGTCCGCTGGTGCGCTTTTTGTTTAAAAAGATTTTCAGGCAGAAAAAAGCAGCAGATGCCAGCCAGATCTAATACATGCCAAAATGCACAAACAAAAACACCCTTTGGCGCAAAAAACGCCGAAGGGTGTTTACATGTTATTTTAATAACGACCGGCAGCAACTTAGGGCATTACGAATTTTGCAGCGGCTCCAAATAATACACGTCTTTGCCGGTCGATACGGCATACGCGATCTCCGAACGGGTGCTGACACCGATATAGCCGCCGACATTGATCACAAAAATGGCATCGGCCATGTCGATCTTGCGCTTGTGCATATCGTCAAGCATCTGCTTCGTTGCCGTCACCGTGTCTTCCGTCATGCCCTCCCAAACTTCATCGTCGCCGGAATGGCCGAACAGACCGACGCTGATAACGATGTTGCCTTGAAGGGTCAGATCCTTTTGCGCTTTAATAAAAGCATCCTTAAAACGCGTGCTGCCGCAAAGCGTGATCACCTTATAATTGCCTACCATATACCAACAGCCTCCCATACATCAGTCTGCACGAAGAAATAAACAGACGGTTTCTGTGTGTTTTGTGCGGGGAAAGAGGTCAACGCCGGCGGCGCGCACGGCCGTGTAGCCGAGCGGTGCAAAACGCGCAATGTCACGCGCCAGGGTAGCCGGGTCGCAGGAGACGTAAACGATGCGCTCCGGCTGCATGGAAGCCGCCAGACGCAGCACATCCTCGGCACAGCCTTTGCGCGGCGGGTCAAGCACGATTATGTTCGGCTTCAGCCCCTGCTCAGCCATCTGCCGCGCGCCCTCGGCCGCATCTGCACACAGAAAAAGTGCGTTTTCAACGCCGTTTTCCGCAGCGTTGCGGCGGGCATCCTCTACCGCAGGCGAGACCGTTTCAATGCCCACAAGCGTCTGCACACGCCCGGCCATCGTCAGCCCAATGGTGCCGGTGCCGCAATACAGGTCGAGCAGCACATCGTTCTTTTTGGGCGCGGCGAATTCGGCAGCCAGGCCGTAAAGCACTTCGCACTGGTCGTGGTTGACCTGGTAAAACGAATTCGGCGAAATGCGAAAACGCAGGCCGCACAGCACATCTTCAATATAACCGTCGCCGAAAAGCACCTGCGTTTCCCCGGAGAGCACCACATTGGTGTCGTTCCGATTGATATTCAGGCAAAGTGTTTTCAGCCCCGGCACAGCCCTTTGCAAAAGCTGCAGAAGCAAATCGGGATTCGCAACGGTTTTGCCGTTTATCACAAGGCAGACCATTAAATCGCCGCTGCAGGCGCGGCGCATATACAAATGGCGCAGCAGCCCGCGGCCGGTCGTCTCGTCATAGACCGAGGCATGCGTCTGCGCCGCCCAGTCGCGCACAGCGGCGGCCGCTGCATCAAACGACGCATCCTGCAGACGGCAGCGCGTATTTGGCACGACCCGGTGGCTGCGGCTGGCATAAAAGCCGGTGCAAACGCCGTTTTTACCGCTTGCAAACGGCAGCTGCGCTTTGTTGCGGTACGAAGCGCACGCGGATGCGCCGTACATTTTTTCGATTTTCAGATCAATGCCGGCAATGCGGGCAAATGCGTCGTTGATGCGCTCGGCCTTATAGCGCAGCTCTGCATCATAAGAAATGTGGCGAAAATCGCAGCCGCCGCAGGCCGGAAACGCCGGGCAGTCATTTTCAATACGGTCCGGCGAAGGCTCTAAAATCTGCAGGGCCTTTGCCACGCAATAATTCTTTTTGGCTTTGATCACATGGGCCAAAACCGTGTCGCCCGGTGCCGTGCCATAGGCAAAAACGGCCATGCCGTCCTTTCGGCCGATGCCGCTGCCCTCGGACGTGAGCGCGTCGATTTTCAGCACAAATTCATCATTTTTTTGCATAATCAACCCAGTTTTTGCAATTTAGAGTAGTTGGCCATCATCTTTTTCGTGCCGCTTTTGTCAAAGCTGACCTCCAGCAGCGTGTCGTTGCCCATCGGCCTGGCCGACAAAATCACGCCGGTACCGTAGACCTTGTGGCGCACCGCGTCGCCGACCTGCAGCGTTTCGCTGAGCGGCTGCGCTGTGTTTTTGACCTGGCCAAACTGCCAGGCGCTGCCGCTTGGGCGTGTGGCGCGCCCGACCGGCGTAGACTTGGCAAACGGATTTGCCTTTTGCGGCGTGCCGAAATGCGACGCGCCGGCAAACGCCTCGCGCGGCTGTTCGCGCACCTCGGTCACCGAAGCCGGGATCTCAGCCGTAAAACGGGAAGCGCGGTTGCGGTTGGTGGTGCCGAACAGCATGCGGTGCGAAGCGTTGATGAGGTAAAGCTTTTTTCTGGCACGCGTAATGCCCACATAGGCAAGGCGGCGCTCCTCTTCGCACTCGTCGGGGCTGTAAAGGCTTTGGGTTCCGGGGAAGATGCCCTCTTCCATGCCGGGGATGAACACGACCGGAAATTCCAGACCCTTGGAGGCGTGCAGCGTCATCAGCACAACGCTGTCGTCATCGGCATTATAGTCGTCGATATCGGTAACGAGCGCCACATCCTCCAGAAAATCAGACAAACCGAAATCCGGGTCCTCTTCTTCATATTTCACGAACATGGACTTCAGTTCCTGAATGTTCATGGCGCGGTCGTCGTATTTTTCCGGCTCGTCCTCGCGCAGGTAGGCAAGGTACTGCGTTTTTTCCAAAATATCTTCAAGCAGGTCGCCGAGCGTTTCCTCGCCGGCTGCGTATGTATCGGCGATCGACCGGATCATGTCTGTAAAGGCTTTCAGCTTGCCGGCGGCACGCGCCGTTTTCGCATATTTATCGGCATGGGCGCATACCTCAAACAGACTAAGCGACAGGTGCGAAGCGATGTCAAGCGCATTGGCCACCGTCGTTTCCCCGATCGCGCGGCGCGGCACATTAATAATACGCTGCAGGCGCACATCGTCGTTCGTGTTGTTGACAACGGCCATGTACGCGATAATGTCTTTGATCTCCTTACGGTCAAAGAAGCGGTGGCCGCCGATGATCTTGTGCGGAATGCCGCTTTTGGTCAGCGCCATTTCGATGTTGCGCGACTGTGCGTTCATGCGGTAAAGCACGGCGTGGTCGCTGAACTTCATGCCGGACTTGACGTTTTTCTCGATCTCATCCACAATGAAGGCCGCTTCGCCGCGTTCATCTTCAGCCGTGTACAAAACGACCTTATCGCCCTGGCCGGACTGTGTGTAAAGTGTTTTGCCTTTACGATTTTTATTGTTGGCGATCACATGGTTGGCCGCATCCAGAATGTTTTGCGTGCTGCGGTAATTTTCCTCCAGGCGAATGACCTGCGCATTGTCATACTGGCGCTCAAAGCTTAAAATATTTTCGATCGTCGCCCCGCGGAAACGGTAAATGGACTGGTCGTCGTCGCCGACCACGCAAATGTTGTTATAGCCGCCGGCCAAAAGAGAGGTCAGCACATACTGCGCATGGTTGGTGTCCTGGTACTCATCCACCATAACATAATGAAACTGCTTTTGGTACAGCTCACGCACATCGTCGTTCTCCTGCAGCAGGCGCACGGTGTTGAAAATAATGTCGTCAAAATCCATGGCGTCGCTTTTGAGCAGTTCTTTCTGGTACAGCTCATAACACGCCGCGATTTTTGAAAGGCGAAAATCGGTGGCGGCCGCCGTTTTAAAATCTTCCACAGGCACCAGACTGTCTTTTGCGCGGCTGATTTCGGCCAAAATCGCCTTGTGACCAAGCAAACGTTCCTCAATGCCCAACTGCTTCTGGCAATGCTTCATAACGCGGCGGGAATCGTCGGTGTCATAGATCGTAAAATGATTGCTGTAACCGAGGCGTTCCCCGTAGCGGCGCAGGATGCGCGTGCAGCAGGAGTGGAACGTAAACGCCCAGATCGACTCCGCCTCGGGCCCAACAGCCTGCGTCAGGCGCTGGCGGATCTCGGAAGCCGCCTTATTGGTAAAGGTAATAGCCAGCACCTGCCAGGGCAGCGCCAGGCCGTTTTCAATAATATACTGCACACGGTTAACAAGCACCGTGGTTTTGCCGGAACCTGCACCGGCCAGGATCAAAAGCGGTCCCTCTGTGGTTTCGACCGCTTTTTGCTGCATAGCATTTAATGGCATACTCAAAACTCCATTTTTTCGTTTAAAAAAGGACGTAAAAGCTACGTCCTTTTCTTTTTTGTGTTATTTTAAAACAGAAAGCAGAACACCGGCCGCAACTGCCGAACCGATCACACCGGCCACATTCGGCCCCATAGCGTGCATCAGCAGGTAGTTGGACGGATTCTCGCGCTGACCGACCGTTTGGCTTACGCGCGCCGCCATCGGCACGGCGGAAACGCCTGCGGAACCGATCAGCGGATTGATCTTGCCCTTGGAGAGGACATACATGATCTTGCCGAAAATCACGCCGGAAGCCGTGGCCACGATAAACGCCACCAGGCCAAGCAGCACAACTTTGATCGTGTCCCAGGTCAAAAATGTTTCGGCCGAGGTCGTTGCGCCGACCGACACGCCAAGCATGATCGTGATGATGTTCATCAGCTCATTCTGCGCGGCCTTGGCAATACGCTCTGTACGGCCGCTTTCTTTCAGCAGGTTGCCGAACATCAGCATGCCCACGAGCGCAGCCGCGTCAGGCAGCAGCAAAGACACGATGACTGTGACCATGATCGGGAACAAAATCTTTTCGAGTTTAGAGACCTTGCGCTGGCTTTTCATGACGACCGCACGTTCTTTTTTCGTGGTCAGCGCCATCATGACCGGCGGCTGGATCAGCGGCACAAGCGCCATATAGGAATAAGCCGCCACGGCGATGGTGCCAAGCATCTGCGGAGCAAGCTGCGACGTAACGAAAATCGCCGTCGGGCCGTCGGCGCCGCCGATGATCGAAATGGAACCGGCTTCGGCCGGCGTAAAGCCCATGACCGTTGCAACGATATAGGTGAAGAAAATACCGAACTGCGCGGCAGCGCCCAGCAAAAAGCTTTTGGGGTCTGCGATCAGGGGGGTGAAGTCGGTCATGGCGCCGATGCCGAGGAAGATCAGCGGCGGATAAATGCCGAGCTTGACACCGAGGTAAAGAAAATCGAGCAGACCGGGCTGCGGACCGCCGTTGTTTTCGATCATGTTCTTGAACAGGTCGTAAAAACCGGCGATGTCGTGATACTGCACCGCCAGGTTGGCGCCCGGCAGGTTTGCCAGCAGCATGCCGAACGCGATCGGCACCATCAAAAGCGGCTCAAACCCCTTTTTGATGCCGAGGTAAAGGAACAAAAAGGCGAACAGCAGCATGATGACGTTTTTGTAGCCGTCCCCCTGAAAGAACTGTGCATAACCGGAAGACTGTAAAATATCTAATATAACTTCCCAGACACTGCGTAAAACTTCCATGGAAAAACGCCGCCTTTAAAACGCTCTGGTGTTGTCCACGATACCGGCCATTGCCCAGGCCTTGCGTCCGCCGGCAGGCTGCACACGGCGCACAGAGCGCACCACAGCACCGGGGCCCTCAGCGGCGATGACTGCGGCAGTGATGGCGGCGATCACCTCGCCCGGGATGTCGCCGGACACGGCCGGGGCAGCCGCACGCACAGGCGCAGCCGCGTTTTGTGCCGGCTGCTCAGACGTGTGCTTGACCGCATTTTCCGATTTGGACACGACAAGGCCAAACGCCTTGAACACCAATACCAGAACAGCCAGCACCGCCATAACGATCACAACGCCGGCGATGACAACGGTTTTCATATCGACGGGTGTACCCGCCGCCAAAAGATAAAGATTTTCCATAATGAGCCCTCCGTAAAAGTTCATCTATGAGCTTTCCCTAAAACATTTACTTATTTTACCATAGAATGTTTTTCATTTCAACACAAAATCACTGTACAAATACAAAAAAACGGTACAAAATCGTCCCTTTATACGCCATCATTTTGTGGCCTTTCGCCGGTTTCCAAAAGCCAGACACGCATGGAACCGGGCGCGCGGTTGCTCCAAAGATAATACGGCAGTGCGCGCAGCGTGCAGGACCCGGCCTGCGGCGGTGCAAACGAATAGAGCGCTTCACCGCCCGAAACGCGAAAGCCGGGCAAATCCAGCTCTATGTAACGGCCAAGCACCGGGTCGTCTTTCGTGCATTCAGAAACGGCAGCACTGCGCGGCAGGCGCAGGCAGTGCAGTTCCTCGCCGTTGTCGCATGCCTCAAAACAGTAGATGAGCGGGCCGCGCGACAAGCAGACGCAGCCGGCGTCCGCACGCACATGCGCATTGGCATAAACGCGCCTTGGCTCTATTTGCAAATGCAGATCCACGCGGTCGCCGCGCCGCCAGGTGCGCGCTATATAGCAATAACCATCCCTGACCGGAAAGGCCGCCTTTTCACCGTTGACACAAAGTGAAAATGCACTGCACCACGACGGAATATGCACAGCAAGCGTAAAGGGCAGTTCCGCCTGATTTTCCGGAAGGGCACGGATGCAAAACGACACCTGCCCCTGCCACGGATAGGCAGACTGCACACCGATCACGGCGCCGTTTTCTGCACGGTACTCGCCGCCGAGCAGCAAATGCGCATAAACCGTGTCTTCCCCTTCGCCCCAGGCATAGCGGCCGAGCGAGCCGATCAGCCGCGCCAGATTTGGCGGGCAGCAGGCACAGGTATACCAGCGCGGCCGCCGCAAAAGCACATGGCTGTACGGACGTGCCTGACCGGAAAGCCCCTGCACCGCCTCCAGTGGGTTGACATAAAAGAAACGGTCGCCGCTGCGCTGCATGCCGGACAGCACGCCGTTATAAAGGCAGCGTTCCATCACATCGGCATAAGTGCCTTTCGGGCTGATCTGCAGCATTTTTCGTGCAAAAAACACCAGCCCCACAGCCGCGCACGTCTCGGCGTAAGCCGAATCGTTCGGCAGGTCGTAAGCTGCGGTAAACGCTTCCCCATGCACGGTAGAACCGACGCCGCCGGTCACATACATCTTTTGTCCGGTCACGTTTTCATAAAGACGCACGCACGCGTCGTAAAGCGAACGGTCGTTCGTTTCGGCCGCAAGATCGGCCATGGCCGTGTACAGATACATTGCGCGCACGCTGTGCCCGACCGCCTCTGTCTGCCGGCGCACCGGGCGGTGACTTTGGTTATACTCTGTATCTTTCGGATCCATGCCGAAATAATCCCAGCTGCGTTTTTGCGCCTCTTTTTCAAAAAAGGCAGGGTCCTGCCCGCGCATGTTGACAAAATACGCCGCCAGATCCAGGTAGCGTTTTTCCCCTGTAACACGCCAAAGGCGCAGAAGTGCCAGCTCAATTTCCTCATGACCGGGAATACCGGCCGTTTTGCCGGGACCGAACCGGCGGTCGATATGGTCGGCCAGACGGCAGGCCGCCTGCAGAAGTGCGTTTTTACCGGTCACTTCAAAATACGCGCAGGCCGCCTCGATCATATGGCCGGCACAGTAGAGCTCGTGCCCCTCCAGAAGATTTGTCCATTTATCATTCGGACGTTCCAGCGTAAAATAGGTGTTTAAGTAGCCGTCTTCTTCCTGTGCACGGCAGATCAGGCCGATCACCGCATCACAGCGCTGTTCAAGCGCGGCATCCGGCCGGTTCTGCAGCGCATAGGCCGCAGCCTCCAGCCATTTGTAAACATCGCTGTCCTGAAAAAGCATGCCGTAAAACGAGCCGCTTTTTTCACCGGCTGCAAGGCGGAAATTATCAAGCGCGTGGCTCTTTTCTGTGTCCGCCGCCTCATCGTTAAAAATCTTTTCCTGCAGCGGCACGACCGTGTTGCAGACAAGATCAACATAATAAGACCAAAAGCCGTCGTCGATTGTACAGTTATTCAGCTTTGCAGCCCGTTCCATACGCGTAAGCATAACAGCCCTCCATTCTATTTTTTATAAATCACACCGGTTTATGCAGCCGCATGCGCGCCGCAGAAAACCTTTTTATATAAAACCGCGTAAATTTAGGTATTGATTTCAGCAAAAAAACGTTTATAATAGAAATTAGAAAGAAAAAGGAGGTCAATTTATGAGCGAACGTACTTTGATCATTGCGATTTTCATTGCCCTTGTGCTGCTTTGGGTGGCGGAGACGCTGAACATGACCAAAACAAGCAAGCTGCTCGGCGGTGTCATTGACCTTGGGTTTGCTGTTTTAAGGTAGCAGGCACATATTTCCGCTTTTAAACCGCGTACTTTTTTTGTATGCGGTTTATTTTTTTGACAAACGCCTCGCCGAACAGAAACAGGAAAACGGCTGTTGTTGCACCGAAGATCAGCGAAAAAACAGCGCCGGCGCCGTAAACGCCTAGAACGCCCTGCCAGGTCAGCCGGCTGAGTGTCATGAACACCGTGCTCAAATCGACGATCAGCCCGTAAAGCACCGCGGCCGCAAAAAAGCCGTAAACGGCCAGGCGCACGCGCGTGGGGCGCACGGCGCGAAACAGCAGCCCGGCGAACAAACCGCAAAGGCCGAGCGCCAGCATCTGGAAAGGCGTCCACACCCCATGGCCAAACAAGAAGTTGGACACAAACGCACTGATCGCGCCAACGGCAAAACCGTTTTTGGCGCCGAAGCAGACGCCGCTGACGATGACCACGGCGCAGATCGGTTTGACCTGGGGCAGCGCATAAAACGCCGCCCGCGAGGCAACCGCCAGCGCCGCCATTACGGCCAGCAGACTGATCTCCACAGCCGCGGCACGGCCGCATTCAAACGAGGCAAAAAACGGCAAAATCGTCAGCACGATCAAAACCACGCCAACCATGTAAAACGAGACCTTTTCGGCGAAAAACAGCTGCCATACCAAAACACCGGCCAGCGAAACCGCTGCGCAGATACAGACCAGAAGATTTTCTTTTTTCACGGCGCACCACACTCCCCGGCTGCCTGCAGCAGATCCTGCAAAGTTACGGCATTGTCTACCAGGCCGCGGCCGATGCGGTGCGCATCCGTCGTATAAAACGAGAGCGACGCAAAAAAGCGGTGCGCCGGCATCGTCTCCACCGTCTCGCCGCCGAAAAGCAGAGAAACGCGGTCGCACACCTCGCTTAAAAATTCCATATCGTGCGACACCACAAGCACACACTTGCCCGCAGCCGCAAGCCCCCGCAGCAGTTCTTTTTGCCGCGCCTTGATCTGCGCATCGCAGCCGGCGGTCGGTTCGTCAAGCAGAAGAATGTCCGGCTGGCCGGACAGGATGCGCACGAACGCAGCCATATGCGCTTCGCCGCCGCTGACATCGTAGGGATGGCGGCCGAGAAGTTTTTGCAGGCCAAAACGGCGAATGAGCGCCGCATCTGCCCCGGCAAGATCCTCGCCGAGCGTGTCGCCGCAAAACAGATCAAGCGGCTCCTGCGGCATCATGACCGCGCGGCCGTGCACCTTGCACCGGCCGTGCAGCGGGCGCAAAACGCCCGACGCAAGCTTCAGCAAAGTGGACTTGCCGCTGCCATTACAGCCGACAACGCCGTGTACGCTGCCGAAAGAAGCTTTTAGATCCAGCCCGTGCAGCACCGGCTGCCGGCGCCGGTCATAGGAAAAATAAACGTCCTGAAACTGCAGGGCGGTATTTTTTTTGCTTTCCGGCGGTGCCAAAGGCGTATGAGAAAAAGCATTATGTACGGCTGACCGCTCTTTTAAATACGCAGCCAGACGCACGCGTGCGCCGCGCACGGAAACGGGCGGCAGCACGTCCGGCTGCAGCCTGGAAAACAGGCGCACCGGAACCGGCAGGTAATCGGCAAACCCGGCCCCACAAAGCGCACGGGCTGTTTCGGCGCACGGCCCAAACGCCGCCATTTCCCCAGCCTCTAAAAAGCCCAGCACATCGCACTGCGGCAAAATGCCGCCGGCAATGTGCTCGCTCATCAGCACGGTAATGCCGAGTTCGCGGTTGACTTTGACGAGCGCAGACAAAAAATGCTCGGCCGCAAGCGGGTCCAAACTGGAAACCGGCTCGTCCAAAATCAGCACATCCGGCTCGGCGACCAGTGCACCGGCCAGCGCGACCATGCGCTTTTGGCCGCCGGAAAGCGCGGCTACATCACATGCAAACAGATCTTCTATATTTAAAAAGCAAGCCGTTTCCGCGATCTTTAAACTGATCTGCTCACGCGCCATACCCTGATTTTCCAGCGCAAAAGCGAGCTCGGCAAATACCTTGTCGCACACCAGCGACGCCTCTGCGTCCTGGTGCACAAACGCCACGCGCGCGCCGGACAGACTGATTTTGCCGCCGATTTTGCCTTTCGGCGCGATGGCCGGGCAAAGCAGCTGCAGCAACGTGGATTTGCCGCTGGCGGAACGGCCGAGAATGACACCCATTTCGCCGCGCTCCATAGAAAAAGACACGCCCTGCAGCGCGCACTGCGGCGCATCCGGGTAGGCAAATGTTAAATTTTCGACATTAATATACGCCATTTGACTGCCTCCGCTGCGTCGAGCAGCACCGGTGAGATACAAAGTGCAAAAAAAGCACCAAGTCCAAGGTAAAAAAGCGGCCCCGTCTCCAAATACAAAGCCGGTTCAAATTCAAAATAATAGGCATCGGCCATGCCGCCCGCCGCCACAGCTGCCAGACACAACAGCAGAAACGAAAGGTAAAAGGCATCTTTCTTTTTAAAACGATAGCGGTTGAACGGCCGGCGCTGCCCGGCGCCGTAGCCCTTGGCACGCATGGAAAGTGCCATGGCCACGCTGCTTTCCAGGCAGCCGGTAGCCAGAGCGGAAAACACATGTACCGCCTCTTTTAAACGGTGCTGCCCGGCAATACCGGCCGCGCGGCGCGCCATTCGGATCTCGCCGGCACGGCGCACAAAAAGCGGAATAAAACGCAGCGTCATGGAAAAAAGAAGAGCCGTGTTCGGAAAAATGCGGCCGAAAACGAATAAAAACTTTTCACTGCCCATTACATCGCTGTAGCAAAACAGCCACAGCAAAACAGATGAAAAAAGCAGCGCCTGGCAAAAGCCGAAAAGCAGTGCCTCTGCCGTAAACGGCAGACCCCACGGCAGCGCGAACAACACGGTCGTACCGTAAGAATTCAAAAGCGCATTAATGAGCGTGACAACGGCCGCCATAGGCAGCAAAAACTTTAGCAAAAGGCCAAATGCCTTTCTGCCGCGCAGCACCAAAAGGTAAGTCAGCGCGCACAAAAACGAAACACTGAGAAACAGCGGATGAAAAAGCACCATGGAAACCACGGCGGCCACAATAAAAAAAAGGAAGCCGCAGACGGGATGGTACATGGAAAAACGGTCCCGCAAAGCTGCGCCTCCTTTCAATACTCAATGCCCTGTCTGGCCGGTACGCCCCGGTCGAACGGGTGTTTTTCTTTTTGAAAACGGGTCACATAATCGGCCGCCTGCACGATCTCACAGTGCGCCCTGTGGCCGGTGATGACCAGTTCGCAGTTTGGCTTTTGCAAAATCCGGCGCATCGTTTCCGGCGCAACAAAGCCAAGCTCCTGCGCATCGGCGAACTCGTCGAGCACGATCATATCGGCGCCGCTTTGCAAAACAGCCTGACAGGCCGCCTGCGCCCACCGGCTGTAAGACGCCCGCTCGGCCTGCGACATTTGAAATGAAAACGGCACACGTTCAGGCGACGGGTAAACCTGCGCAAATGAAAGCAATCGCCGTTCGCTCGAAGAATTGTCTTTTAAAAAAAATACGCAAAAAACGGACATGCCCGCCCCGGCCGCACGCAGTGCTGCACCGAGCGCCGCCGAGGTCTTGCCCTTGCCGTCGCCGTAATAATACTGGATCATCGGATGCGCACATCTTCTTTGGTTTTGAAACGGTAGCCGTAGCCGTCTAAAACATTCATTTTGGTCAAAGCGATACCGGTGCCCTTGGCCACGCACTCCTGCGCCTCGTCGGCCACATGCGCCTCTACCCCGAGTGCCTCGGAAAACATTTTGTCCATACCGTACATCAGCGCGCCGCCGCCGGCCAAAATCACGCCGCTGCGGCTGATGTCGGCCACGAGCTGCGGCGAAGTACGCTCAAACATGGCGACCGCCTTTTCACGGATCGTCTCGAGCAGCGGAAACAGGCAGTCATAAATATCGAGGTCGTTGACCTCCTCCTCACGCGGCAGGCCGGTCTTGACGTCGCTGCCCTTGGCGGTCATGACCACGCGTTCCACGCGCGGCACCGCACAGCCGACGTTCTTTTTGATGTCTTCCGCCATGCGGATGCCGACATTCATGCCAAAACGCGTACGCATATATTTCACGATCTCCTCGTCAAAATCGGTGCCGGCGATCTTGATGGTTTCGGTCTGCGCCATGCTGCCGCCGCTGACGACAGCCAGGTCCGTTGTGCCGCCGCCGACGTCGATAACAAAAATGCCGCCGGGCTGCAGCGGATCCGTATTGGAGCCGAACGCTGCGGCGAGCGGCTCTTCGATCAGGCAGACGCTGCGCGCGCCGGCGTTGATGAGCACCGACACGATCGTGCGCTTTTCTACATCGGTCGTCACAGACGGCACGCAGGCCACGACACGCGGACGGAAGATCGTTTTGCCGATGACCTTGCCCAGAAAGAACGAAAGCATTTTTTCCGTCAGCCGGTAAGAACCGATAACGCCGTCCTTCAGTGGCTGTGCCACGCGCACGCCCTGCGGTTCACGCCCCTGCAGAAAATAGGCGCGCTTGCCGGCATAGATCATTTTTTCACTGTCTTCCATATAGGCGATATAAGACGGCTCGTTGAGCACGATGCCCTTGCCGGGCATGGCGATCACCAGCGAGGATGTGCCAAGGTCAATTCCCAAATCAAAACCAAACATTGCAATTCCCTTTTCGTTTTCATTTTCTCTATTATGCTACTGAAAAACGCCCGGCTTGTCAACAGATAAAAAATGAACAAGCGCGCTTTGGCGTTTACTTTTTTTGCCGTTTTGCACCATTTTCTCCAGCTGCGCGTGCGTGCCGACCAGCACGATCAGCTTTTTGGCGCGCGTAACGGCCGTGTAAAGCAGGTTTCGGTAAGCAAGCTTCGGCGGTACGGCAATGACCGGCATGACCACGGCGTCAAATTCCGAGCCCTGACTTTTGTGCACGGTCATGGCGTAGGCAAGCTCCAATTCATGCAAAGCCTCAAAATCATATTCTGCAGAAAAGTCGTCAAAATGCACGACGGCTGTTTTAAGCACCGGGTCGAGCGCCGCGATCATACCGATCTCGCCGTTGAACACGCCGGTATTTTCACTGCCGCACCAGGGCAGGTCGTAATTGTTTTTCATCTGGATCACGCGGTCGCCCTCGCGCAGAATGCTGCCGCGCACGGCGATTTCGCGCTTTTTCGCATCTTTCGGGTTCAGGCGGCTTTGCAGCACCTGATTGAGCGTTTCCGTACCGTTCTCTCCCTTTCGGGAGGGGCACAGCACCTGAATGTTTTTAAACGCATCGCCATAGGCAGAAGGCAGGCGGCGCGTGACCAGATCTGTAATCTTTTTGGCCGCCAGATAAGGCGACGGTTCCTGCAGAAAGAAAAAGTCATCCTCCGGTGCTTTACGGTCCAGCTGCGGCATCTGGCCGGAAACGATGGCGTGTGCGTTCGTCACGATCAGGCTCTTTTGCGCCTGGCGGAAAATGCGCTGCAGACAGACGACCGGGATCTTGCCGCTTTTAATAAGATCGGCCAGCACATTGCCGGCGCCGACGGGCGGCAGCTGATCCGCATCGCCCACCATGATCAAACGGCAGCGCATCGGCAGTGCATCCAACAGCGCGGAAAAAATGCGGATGTCGACCATCGACATCTCGTCCACAATGACGGCATCCGCATCGATGGGATCGCGCGCATCATGCTTAAAGCGGTATTCGCCGCTGTCGGTGCGCTGCGTTTCCAGCAGGCGGTGGATCGTCTGCGCATCCTGCCCGGTCAGCTCGCTCATGCGCTTGGCCGCCCGGCCGGTCGGCGCCGTCAGCACCGTTTTGAGGCCTTTTTTATTTAAAATGTGGATGATGCCGCGCACCGTGGTCGTTTTACCGGTACCGGGGCCGCCGGTCAGAATGAACATGCCCGGCCCGACCGCCAGCTCGATCGCTTCGCGCTGGCGGTCATCCAAATGGATCTGAAACGTCTCTTCAAACACAGAGATTTCAGATGCCAGCAGCGTTTCCGGCTGCGGCGCCACACGCAGAAGCAGCTTGATTTTGTCAGCGATCAGCATTTCTTCGCGGTAAGCCTCGGGCAGGAAAAGGTATTCGCGTGCACCGATCTGCTCTGACGTCAGCAGATTTTGTGCCAGCGCGTCGTCGATTGCAATTTCAGCGTCGTCCTCGCTGCAGGCCAAAAGCTCCATACACGGCGCGAGCAGGCTGCTGCGGGAGACGCAGGTGTGGCCGTTCGTTTCAAAATTATACTGCATAACATACAGCACGCCGGCAATACAGCGCGACGGCGTTGCCGCCAGTTCAAAATTCTGTGCCAGACTTTCAGCCTCATCGAACGTCAAAAGGCCGCCGGCGCACAGCGCAAACGGATCTGTTTGCAGCATTTCGACAGATTCGGCGCCGTAACCGTCGTAAATTTTTTTCGCCCGGTCATAGCTGAGACCGAGCCCGGTCAGCTGTGTGACCTGGCGCGAAAAATCAATGCGGCCCTGATATGCCTTGGAAAACCGACGGGCTTTGGAAAGCGTGATGCCCTCCACCTCCGCTAAGCGCTGCGGCGAATTTTCGATCACATCCAAGCTGTCTGCGCCGAAGCGCTCCACAATGCGGCGCGCCAGCGTGGGGCCGATGCCCGGCACCAGCTTGGAAGAAAGGCAAAGCAGGATACCCGCCGTATCCGTGGGCATCTGCACGCCGATCTTCTGTGCTTCAAACTGCGGACCGTAGGTGTTGTGAAACCCCCAGCTGCCGGTGCATTCCACCAGCATGCCGCCCTCGATCTGAAACGCACCGGCCACATCACGGCAGCAAACGGTAATTTCCTCGTCGGCCGTATTCAGTTTAAACACAACGTAGCCGCCGTCTTCCGAACGGAAAACAACTGTTTCCACGCTGCCCGATATCGTTTCCCTTTCGCCCATACCGTGCCCTCAGACCAACGGGATAGCCGGCTGCTCCGTGTCGCTGAAAAAGACATCGAGCGCCGTCTCATATGCCGGCGTATCCGTAAAATAGCTGCGCGCATGCGACGCGCCGTGAATAACGGTCTTGGACTTTTTGGCGGTGCAGGCAATGTAAAGCTCTTCCTGCATGGCAAACGGCACATAGTCGTCCGCATCACCATGCACAAACAAAACCGGCACGCGCGCCTGGCGAACAGCGTTCAGCGGCGAAGCGTTTTTAAAACGGTAATGCGCGCACATGCCGCACCAAAGGTCCACAAACTTCAGAAGCAGCGGTGTGTACAGGTGCACAACTTTTTTGACATGCCAGGCAAACTCGGCGCGCATAGACGTGTAGGCGCAGTCCGACACCACGCTTTGCACATTGGCCGGCAGGCTTTTGTCGGCCGATGCGAGCAGCACGGCGGCAGCGCCCATGGAAACGCCGTGCATATAGATGCGCACGCGATTTTCGTAAAGCTGGTTCGCAAACTGCGCCCAGCTGATCAGATCGCGGCTTTCCAGATAACCGTAGCCCAGGTACTTGCCCTCGCTGCGGCCGCACGCACGGTGGTCAACAAAAAGCAGATCAAACCCGCGCGCCGCATAATAGCGGTGCAAAAAGGCGAATTCACCCGTGCCGCTGCTGCGCATGCCGTGCGACAAAATGACCAGTTTGCCCGTCTGCTGCGGATTTTTATAGTAATAGCTGCGCAGCTTGAGTCCGTCGTAAGACAAAATTGACAGTTCACTGAGGCCAAGGGCGAACACCTCTTTTTCCGCGGCGCGCACCTTGTCAAAATACGGGTCGCTGTCGTCGCCGCTGCGAAACGCCGCCGTAACAAAATGCGGCAAGGGCAGCGGACGGCCGGCCACAGCCTGGTTGAACAAAAGACCTGCAAACAAAAAGTACAAAACCAAAAGGATGCCTGCCGCAAGCAGGATCCACAATAAAACTCCCATCTTCTCACCCCATAAAATCTATGAAAGCTTACTACCAATTATATATGATTTTAAGACGTATGTAAAGAAAAATGCCGCCCCGAAAGGAGCGGCAAAACTTATTTCTCCATTTGCTGCAGGTAATTCACGATCACGTCGCAGGTCTTGTCAAAACCGAGCTTCTGCGTGTTGAGGCACAAGTCGTAATTAGAATAGTCCTGCCAGTCGCGGCCGGTGTAATAACGGTAATAGTCGCTGCGGTGGCGGTCGATCTTTTTGATCTTTTTCGCCGCGTCCTTTTCCGACAGGGACTGCAGATCCATAATGGTAGACACGCACGTTTCAAACGGCGCCCAGATGAACACACGCAAAACGTTCGGCATGTCGCGCAGAATATAGTCTGCGCAGCGGCCGATGATGATGCACGACTGCTTTTCCGCCAGATCCTTTATAACTTTCGCCTGGTAATTGAAAATGTTTTCCTCCGACACGAAGTCGCTGCTCTCCGGCGGGATGAGCCCGCCCTGATACGGCTTGGAGACCGGCTGGAAAATGCCTTTTTCCACATGCTCGTCGGCCTGGCCGAACAGACGCACGTTGATGCCGCTTTCTTCAGACTGTCTCTTATACACATCTGACGCTGCCGACGACTTAATAGGTG
>URDW01000022.1 GCA_900546735.1 uncultured Oscillospiraceae bacterium | reverse complement strand
CAGGCTGTGTTCGCGCCAGTTGCCGCACTCCACAGCGGAGCAGCCGGGGATTTTTCCCCAGAAATCCGCAATAAACTGAAACGCATCCTTGATCAGTTGTATAGAGTATGTATCGGTCAGAGAACGCGTCAGGAAATAAAAGCCGGTGCGGCAGCCCATCGGGCCGAAATAAATGATGTTGTCACCAAACTCGCTGTTTCGCACATAGGTGGCAAACAGGTGCTCAATGGTGTGCAGCGCCGAGTTGGCCAGCGGCTGGTCGATATTCGGCTTTTTCATGCGTATGTCGTATGTGGTGATGTCGTCGTCGATACGGGAAATGTAAATGCCTTTTTCCAGTATCGTGTGGTCTACCTGAAAGCTGGGGATGGTTTTCATTTGACTTCAACTCCTGTTAAAAATGATCGGTTTTGTGTGATTTCGCTGCCGCAGGCCTCGCCGCGCAGAACGGCGTCAAAGCCGTCCAGCAGTTCGGCAGCATCGGTCTGTGCAGCGTAAAAAAGGTCCAAAAAACTTTCGCGTCGCGGCACATCGGGCTGCCAGGGGCTGCGCCAGCAGACGTGCTGTTCGTTGGCATAAGCCGCGCCGCTTTGCGCTGTGGTCGGCCGTATCATTACGGAAAGTTTCAGGCCGCCTGTCAGCGGCAAAAGCGCTTTTTCGGCTTGTACGGCCAGTGTGCGCTTGCAGCCGCTTTTGTCGTGCAGCATCCTCTGCGCAGTGCGCGTGTCTGTGATCGCCTGTACGGCGGCGCCTTTCGGCAGCATATAGCCGCATGCGTTTTTCAGAATGGCCTGTATGCAGGTCTCGACCGCATTCAGCATGCGCGCATTTGTAAAAAAGGTCAGCGCCGGCTGAAAATCGGCCGGTGCTTTTTCGTGCAGGACTTTGCTTAGAACGTATGCGTCCAGCGCCAGCTCCACCTCGTTGTGCAGGGTGAACGGGTGCAGATACGGGTAAATGGTTTGCATTTCATGCTGCTTGGCATAAATATAGGGGTGGCAGCACCGGTCCAGCGCGTAGTGCAGAATAAAACCGTAAAAGTAGGAAAGGGAGATCTCCTTTTCTTTGCTTTTGCGGATATGCTGTGCCGCGGCGTCAAAAATGTCGCCGGGCTTGGCACGGTGCAGGGCAGAACCGGTTTTGCGCAGGGAATGCCCCGGCATCAGCACCGGTAAAATTCGATGGAAAAAGAAAATGTCCGGCCCCTGCGTGCCGACCATCAGGGCGTTTCTGTCCGGTAGAAAACCGCAGTGGGACTGCACAAGACCGGCGCAGCGGCAGGCAAAGGCATAGTGTGTGGAAAAGGCAGGCATCTATTCACCTCGCATACAAATCATAAACTCCGGCGGAAACGCCGTGTAAAAGTGCATGTGCGCACCCGTGACCGGGTGGCACAGCGAAACGCGGCCGCAGTGCAGCGCCTGGCGCATGATCTGCGGGTTTGCTTGGCCGTACAGCGAATCGCCCACCAAGGGCATGCCGATGTGGGCAAAATGCACGCGGATCTGGTGCGTGCGCCCGGTTTCCAGTTGGATCTGCAGCAGCGTTCTGCCGTGCAGGCAGACAAGCGGCACAAAGTTCGTGGCGGCGTAAACACCGCGCGGAGAAACGCAGCGTTTGATGATGCTGTCGCCCATGCGGGCGATGGGCAGGCAGATGCGTCCCGGGCGTGCCAGCACGCCCTGCGCCACGGCGTAATAGGTCTTTTGGCATTGTCCGGCCAGCTTGGCGGCGCTCAAACTGTTTTTGGCAACCACCACCAGGCCGCTCGTGTCGCGGTCCAGCCGGTAAACGCTGCGAAAAGCGCCGTCCAGTTCGCCGGCCACGGCGTTTGCCAGTGTGTCGCCGATGTGGTTGCGGCTTTCGTGCACCGGCATAAACGGCGGCTTGTCCGCTACTAAAATGTCGTCGTCTTGGTAAAGGATGCGCACTTTTTGCGCGCTTTGCTTCGGCGGTGTTCCTTCGGTTGGAATGTTGATCTGCAGCCGGTCGCCGGGCAGCAGCGGGTCAATGGTGCGCGCGGCACGGCCGTTTTTCAAAATGCCGTTTGGGTCGTTTTTCAGCGTTTTCAGCAGCGAGCCGGAAACGCCGAAACGGTGCAGATAGGTTTTAATATTCTGTGCCGGCAGGTCCTGCGGCACGGTAAAATCGATCGTTCGCATTAAAATTTGAAAAAGGACTGCTGCAAAGCAGCAGTCCGAAAAATCAGTCGACTTTGACCGTCCAGCCCATATCATCCGGCAGTTTGCCGAACTGGATGCCGGTCAGGGTATCGTAAAGCTTCTGGGTCAGCGGACCGGTCTGGAAGCCGCCGATCTCTACGGTCTCGTTTTCGTACATCAGGCCGCCCACGGGGCTGATGACCGCCGCAGTGCCGGTGCCGAACACCTCTTCCAGTTTGCCGTTTTTGGCATCCTGCATCACGTCGGTGATCGCCAGGCGCGTTTCGTTGACTTTGTAGCCCCATTTTTTCAGCAGCTCAATGCAGCTCATGCGGGTAATGCCGGGCAGCACGGTGCCGACCGTTGGTGCGGTGTAGATCTCGCCGTCGATCTTGAACATGATGTTCATGGAGCCGACTTCTTCCACATATTTTCTTTCCACGCCGTCCAGCCACAGCACCTGGGAATAGCCCATTTCGTGCGCCTTTTCGCTGGCGATGATGGAGGCTGCGTAGTTGCCGCCGCATTTGATGTAGCCTGTGCCGCCGGGTGTGGCGCGCACATACTCGTCTTCTACATAGATCTTGACGGGGTTCATGCCTTCTTCATAATAGGCGCCGGAAGGCGAGCAGATGATGATGAATTGGTATTTGTCAGAAGCTTTAACACCGAGCACCGGTTCTGTTGCGATGGTAAACGGGCGGATGTAGAGGCTGGTGTCCGGCTCGCTGGGCACCCAGTCTTTGTCCACTGCCACCAGTGCCTTGACTGCGTCTACAAAATCGGCTACCGGAATTTCGGGAATGCAAAGACGGCGGTGCGTTGACTGCATTCTTTCGGCGTTTTTGTCGGGGCGAAACAGCTGTACGGAGCCGTCCGGGCAGCGGTAAGCCTTTAAGCCCTCAAAGCACTCCTGCGCATAGTGGAACACAAGCGCCGAGGGGTCGAGCACCAGCGGCGCATACGGTACGATGCGGGCGTTGTGCCAGCCTTTGCCGGTCTCATAGTCCATAATGAACATGTGGTCGGTAAAGTAGGTGCCGAAGCCCAGCTTCTTTTGATCTGGCTTTTGTTTCGGTGTTTTTGTTTTTTCGATTTTGATTTCCATTTTATATGCCTTCTTTTAAAAATTTTTCAAAATCAGTGGCAGAACGACACGATGATGCCGCCGTCGTTTGCATAAAGGGAATTGAGGCCGCTCATTTTCAGTGTTTCCACCTTTTCAAACTGCAGGTTCTCGCTCAGTTTGGCAGCGACCAAATCGGCGCGCTCTGGGCAGCGGCAGTGTGTCACGATCAGCTTTTTCGGCGCGGTGCCGGCTGCCAGTTCCTCGCGCATGATGTTGCACATTTTTAAAATGGCTCTGGATATCGTGAAATCCTGCGAAACTTTTTCAATGTCGCCGTCTACTGCCTTGCAGATCAGCTTGACGTTGAGCCTTTTGAGCACGGCTGCCGCCAGGTTGGAAAGACGGCCGTTTTTGCGCAGGTTTTCCAGGTTGTCCAGGCAAAAATACAGCCCAAGGTGATTTTTAATAAAGTCGTTGACACCGTCCACCACTTCGTCAAACGGTTTGCCGGTTTCAGCCAGTTCGTGGATCTTTTCCACGATCAGCACTTCCATGCCCGAGGTACCTTCACTGTCAAATACATGGATGTTTTTGGATGCGTTGCCGTCCTCACGGTACAGGTCAATGCCCTGCAGCGCACTGTTGTAGGTACCGCTGAGTTTCTTCGTAATGGTGACGACGTAAATATCGTCTGCATCGCCGGCATAAGCCTCGGCAAAAGCGCCGGGCGACGGGCAGGCCGATTTGGCAGTGCCCTCGTACGCCAGCATGCGCGTGACAAAGTCGTTTTGGTCAAAGTTTTCATCGTCGGCGATTTTGTAGTCGCCGATCTGCAGCGTCAGCGGAACGGCCTGAATGTTTTGGTAGGCTCTCAGCGTTTCCGTCAATTCACAGCAGCTGTCAACAACAATTTTATAGGACATAGCAATCTCTCTTTCATGGTGCTGGGCGCCTCAAAAGAAAGATACGCCCTTTGAAAATTATTATAATCTAACCGATTTTAATAGTCAATCTTTTCTTGCTTTGTCCGGCTATAATCGACAAGTGTCGCAAAATCCGGTTCGGTTTCGCTTAGTATTTCTGCAAAATGGCTTTTGTATGCGCGATCTGCGCCAAAACGCTTTCGGGGGCCGGACCGCCGCGCGACAGGCGCTGCTTTACGCAGCGGTCCAGGTCAATCGCTTTGTACACGTCCTCATCAAAAAGCGCGCATACGTTTTGGTAGTCCGCCAGGGGCAGCGCCTCCAGCGTGGTGCCTTTTTGAATGCAAAGGGCAACCAGTTCGCCGGTCGCCTTGTAGGCGTCGCGAAACGGCAGACCCTTGCCCACCAGGTAATCGGCGCAGTCGGTTGCGTTGATAAATCCCTTGGCTGCTGCATGGCGCATGTTCTCGCGCAGCACAGTCATCGTTTCGATCATCGGCGTAAACGCGTTCAGGCACATTTTTACGGTGTCCACCGCATCAAAGATCGCCTCTTTGTCTTCCTGCATATCTTTGTTGTAGGCCAGCGGCGTGCCTTTGAGCATCGTCAAAAGGGTCATCAGGTCGCCGAACACGCGGCCGGATTTGCCGCGCACCAGCTCGGCAATGTCGGGGTTCTTTTTCTGCGGCATGATGGAGGAACCGGTCGAAAACGCGTCGTCCAGCTCCACGAATTTGAATTCCCACGAGCACCACAAAATGATCTCTTCCGAAAAGCGCGACAGGTGTACCATTACGGTGGAAAGGGCGGCCGCCAGTTCAATGCAGAAATCGCGGTCCGACACACCGTCCAGGCTGTTTTCACAGATCTTGTCAAAACCCAAAAGACCGGCCGTGACCGTGCGGTCGATGGGGTAGGTGGTGCCGGCCAGCGCACCGCTGCCGAGCGGCAGGGCATTCATGCGCTTTTTCGTGTCCTGCAGTCGGTCCAGGTCGCGCAGCAGCATGGCTGCGTAGGCCATCAGATGGTGGCCGAATGTGATGGGCTGCGCGCGCTGCAGGTGTGTGTAGCCCGGCATGATCGTGTCTTTCTCCTGCTCGGCTTTTTCGCACAGCACCTCGACCAGGCTTTTGATTTTTTCGCTCAGCACGTCACATTCCTTTTTCAGGTACATGCGAATGTCCAGTGCGACCTGGTCGTTGCGTGAACGGGCGGTGTGCAGGCGCTTGCCGGTCTGGCCCAGGCGCTTTGTCAGCTCGCCCTCCACAAAGGTGTGGATGTCCTCGGCCTCCGGGTCGATCGCAAGGCTGCCGTTTTTCAGGTCGTTTAAAATCTGCTCCAGACCGTCGATGATCTTGTCGCTCTCGCTCTTTTCAATGATTCCGGTCTGGCCGAGCATAGCGGCGTGCGCCATGCTGCCGCGGATGTCTTCCTCGTACATGCGGCTGTCAAACGCAATGGAGGCGTTGAAGTCGTTTGTCTCTTTTGCCAGCTCCTTTTGGAACCGGCCTTTCCATAACTGTGCCATACTTTTCCCTCGCTGTATAAAAGGTGAAGGGATGCCGGACTTGCGCATATGCAAAGGGCATCCCTTGGTGTTTTTACTGCTTGTTTTCGCGCTCGGCGTCGAGCAGAGCCTTTACCTTGATCGGCAGGCCGAACAGGTTGATAAAGCCGCTGCTGTCGTTCTGGTTGTAAACCTCGTCGGCGTCAAACGTGGCAAAGTCTTCGCTGTACAGCGAATAGGGGGAAGTTACGCCCACGTTGATGACGTTGCCCTTGTAAAGCTTCAGCTTCACGTCGCCGGTCACGGTCTTCTGCGTTTCGGTCACAAAGGCCGACAGCGCTTCGCGCAGCGGGGTGAACCACTGGCCGTAGTAAACGAGTTCGGCAAACTTCTGGGCAACAAGCGCTTTGTAGTGCTGTGTTTCGCGATCCAGACAAATCTGTTCCAGCGTCTCGTGCGCTTTGTAAAGGATCGTGCCGCCGGGCGTCTCGTACACGCCGCGCGACTTCATGCCGACCAGACGGTTTTCCACCATGTCGATGATGCCGCAGCCGTTTGCGCCGCCCAGCTCGTTGAGCTTTTTCACGAGTTCCACACTGTTCATCTCTTCGCCGTCGATCGCCGTCGGCACGCCTTTTTCAAAGTGCAGCGTGATGTAGGTGGGCTGATCCGGCGCTTTTTCGGGAGAAACGCCCATTTCCAGGATCTCGTCGTACTTCGGCTCGTTGGCCGGGTCTTCCAGGTCAAGGCCTTCGTGGCTCAGGTGCCACAGGTTCTTGTCCTTGGAGTAGTTCGTTTTGCGGTTGATCTTCAGCGGGATGTTGTGCGCCTCGGCGTACTCGATCTCTTCCTCGCGGCTCTTGATGTTCCAGGTGCGCCAGGGTGCAATGATCTGCATGTCAGGCGCAAAGGCTTTGATGGCCAGCTCAAAACGGACCTGGTCGTTGCCCTTGCCGGTGCAGCCGTGGCAGATGGCGTCAGCGCCCTCGGCCTTCGCGATCTCTACCAGGCGCTTGGCAATGATGGGGCGGGCGAACGCCGTGCCCAGCAGGTACTGCCCTTCGTACACAGCGCCGGCCTGCATGCTGGGAATAATGTAATCATCCACGAAAGTCTGGGTCAGATCCTCAATGTACAGCTTGCTGGCGCCGGTTTTAATGGCCTTTTCCTCCAGACCGTCCAGCTCTGTGCCCTGGCCCACGTCGCCGCTTACAGCAATGACTTCGCAGTTGTTGTAGTTTTCTTTGAGCCACGGGATGATGATGCTCGTATCCAGCCCGCCGGAATAGGCAAGCACTACTTTTTTGATCTCTTTCATACGTTTGTTCTCCTTTTGTATTTTCATGGCTTTCATTATATCCGCGTACTTTGCATTCGTCAAGCGGTTTTCCGATAAATTGTATAAACATACAAAAAATCGTGAATAAAAGCGTGGTTATATGTATAAACTTGCAGTTTAGCGGCGCTGAATATGCTGCCGCCGGCTTTTGGACCCCCCGGCGTGTTTCTTTCGTATAATAGCGTGCGCCGTTTGCGGCTGCACGTTGTCTTGACACTGTAAAAACAGATTATAAAATGTATATTAAATAAAGCCGTTATAAACGGCAAAGTGTGAAAAAATTAGCAAACAAAACGATTTTACCTTGTGTTCGGTTGACTTCTTTTCACATTTATATTATTATTGTAGTATATTTTGTTTTGCGCGCGCCTGTTAGGCGCGCGCAGAGAACGGAAGAGACAATATGAAGATTTTGATCGTCGGTCTGGGTCTTATTGGGGCCAGTCTGGCAAAAACACTGCAAAAGAACACGACGCACTACGTTATGGGCTGGAACCGTACGGCGTCTGTTATGAAAAAAGCCTATGCGGACGGTGCGATCGATACATATGGCCCGCTCGAGGAGCTGATCCCGGAAGCGGACATAACGATCGTGAATATTTACCCGGACGGGATCGTGCCGTTTATTCTGGAGCATAAGCACTTGTTCAAAAAGGGCAGCATCGTCACCGATTCATGCGGCATCAAAACCAAGATCTGCCGTGCGCTCGAGAAAGAGTCGCTGGACTTTACGTTTATCGGCGGTCACCCGATGGCCGGGCGGGAGGTCAGCGGCTACGACGCCAGCCTGGACAATTTGTTTGAAAAAGCCAGCTACATCTTTACGCCGCTTTGCGCGCCGCAGGCGCAGGTACAGCGCCTTTGTGACCTGGCCGACGAAATGCATTTTGCACGTTGTGTGGTCACCACGCCCGAGCACCATGACGCGATGATCGCCTACACATCACAGATCGCGCATGTGCTCGCATGCAGCTATATTTTAAGTCCGCGCGCGCCGGAACATGACGGTTACAGCGCCGGCAGCTACCGCGACGTGTCGCGTGTGGCAAAGATCAACGCCGACATGTGGACGGAGCTGTTTTTGGACAACAGCGCCAACCTGACGGCTGAGATCGATGAACTGATCCGCAACCTTACGGCGTTTAAAGATGCGATCGCCGCAGGCGACAGCGAAAAGCTGCACGCGCTTCTTTCCAAGGGCAATGCGATCAAAGAGGAGATCGGGTAAATGAAAAAACTTCTTGTAAATACGGCGCGTCCGTATGAGATTTTGATCGGGCACGGTCTTTTGGACGACTGCGGCAGCTGTATCAGCCGCATATCCCAGGCGCAAAAAGCTGCCGTGATCACCGATTCCAATGTGGAGGCGCTTTACCTTTTGCGTTGTGTGCAGTCGCTCGAACCTTACTTTGACGTCTGCACCTACGCTTTCCCGGCCGGCGAGAGCTCGAAAACGACCGGCCAGTGGGTGAAAATCGTGGAATTTCTGGCAGAGAACCGCCTTTCGCGCGGCGATCTGGTCGTTGCGCTCGGCGGCGGCGTTGTGGGCGATATGGCAGGCTTTGCGGCTGCAAGCTATATGCGCGGCATCGACTATGTGCAGATCCCGACCACGCTTCTGGCGCAGATCGATTCCTCCGTCGGCGGCAAAACAGCCGTGGATCTGCCGCAGGGCAAAAATCTGTGCGGTGCGTTTCACCAGCCGGTTCTGGTGCTGATCGACCCGGAGGTGCTTTCCACCCTCAGCCGCCGCTTTTTCAGCGACGGCATGGGCGAAGCGATCAAATACGGCTGCATCAAAAGCCGTGCGCTTTTTGACCGCATCCAAAATGAGGATGCACACGATTTTCTGGATGAACTGATTTACGACTGCGTAGATATCAAGCGGCAGGTGGTCGAAGCAGACGCCACCGAAAAAGGCGAGCGTGCGCTGCTGAATTTTGGTCATACCGTCGGCCATGCCATCGAAAAACTCAGCCACTTTTCGGGCATTTCCCACGGGGCGGCTGTCGGCGTCGGCATGGTGTATGTCAGCCGTGCGTGCGAAGCGCTGGGGCTGACGCCGCCCGGCACAGCCGATGCGATCGCGCAGGTGCTTCAAAAGTATGATTTGCCGACCGAAACAGCATTTGGCGTGCCGGAACTGACGGCGGCACTTTTAAACGATAAAAAGCAGACCGGCAAGGCCGTGCGCTTTGTTACGCTGCAGTCGCTTGGCTGCGCTGTGCTCACGCCGGTGCAAAACGAAAATATCGAGGCTTTTTTGGGGGCTGCCCATGTCTGAGGTCATTTTAACACCGTCGTCCCTTTGCGGCAGCGTCACACTGCCGCCGTCCAAATCGGCGGCGCACCGCGCACTGATCTGCGCGGCGCTCAGTGACTGCCCCTGCCGTGTGCAGCCGCTGTCTGACAGTGTGGATATTTGCGCCACGCAGCGTGCGCTGCAGTCACTTTTGCAGGCGGACGGCACGCATGTTACAGAGATAGACTGCGCTGAATCCGGCTCGACCCTGCGTTTTCTGATCCCGGTCGCGGCAGCGCTCGGCAAGGCGGTGCGCTTTGTCGGGCACGGTAAGCTGCCCACCCGGCCGATCGGCGACTATCTGCGCCTTTTGCCGCAGCACGGTGTGCAGTGCGTGAGCACAGGCGGCCTGCCGCTTGAAATTCGCGGCCGGCTCACACCGGGCACGTTTGCACTGGCCGGCGATGTCAGTTCGCAGTATATAACGGGTCTGCTGCTTGCGCTGCCGCTTTGCGGCGCTGATTCGCAGATCGTGCTGACTACGCCGCTGCAGTCCGCGTCTTATGTGGACATGACGCTTGACGTGCTGCGCCGGTTCGGCGTTCGTGTTCAAAAAACAGAAAACGGCTATTTTGTGCCCGGCGAACAGTGCTATCATGCGCCGGAATACACAGTGGAGGCAGACTGGAGCCAGGCGGCGTTTTACTTTGCAGCCGGCGCCATCGGCGGCGATGTAACGGTGCAGGGCGTGGACCTGCACAGCGTGCAGGGTGACCGGGCCGTTGTGGAACTGACCCGGCGTTTTGGCGCAGAGGTAACGGCCGACGAGGCGGCGCATACAGTGCGCATCCGCAGCGGCGCGCTGCACGGTATTTCGATCGATGCGAAAGATATTCCCGATATGGTGCCGGCGCTTTGCGTTATGGCTGCGTTTGCAAAGGGCAAAACGGTAATTTCCGGCGTAGAGCGCCTGCGCTATAAGGAGTCGGACCGCATTGCCAGCGTGGTGCAGAATCTGCAGGCCATGGGGGCGGACGTATCGGACGGCGGCGACGCAATTGTGATACAGGGCGGCCGGGCGCTCCACGGTGCGCGGCTGCGCGGGTTCAACGACCACCGCATCGTTATGGCGTTTTCGGTTGCGGCGCTGTATGCCCGGGGGGAAACGGTCATGGACGATGCCGAAAGCATCCGCAAATCCTACCCCGATTTTTTTGAAGATTATAACCGTCTTGGAGGAAAAGCATGGGTTCAACATTCGGACAAAATATAAAGCTTTCCGTGTTCGGCGAAAGCCACGGCGAGGCAATCGGCTGCGTGATCGACGGCCTGCCGGCAGGTTTTCGGCTGGATATGGACGCCATCCATCTGCAGATGCGCCGGCGCGCGCCGGGCAGCGACCCCACGGCCACGCCGCGCAGGGAAAAGGACGAACCGCTGATCCTGTCCGGCGTGCTGAACGGATGCACCACCGGTGCGCCGCTTGCCGTGATGATTCAGAACACAAACACCAAAAGCGGCGACTATGCCAATTTGCGCCGTGTGCCGCGCCCGTCGCACAGCGACTATCCGGCTTTTGTAAAATACGGCGGGTTTAACGATATTCGCGGCGGCGGCCATTTCAGCGGCCGTCTGACGGCGCCGCTCGTTTTTGCCGGTTCTGTTGCCCGCCAGCTGCTTGCGGCGCGCGGTGTGCAGATCGGTGCACACATTCGCCGCATCGGTGCAGTGTGCGACCAGGACTTTGATTGGAATGACGTGCCGCCCGCGCTTTTAAAACGCCTGTCTGAAAGCCATTTCGCGCTGATCGACCCGGCTCGTGAGCCGGCGATGCGCGCCGAGGTGGAGCGTTACCGAATGGAACAAAACAGCATCGGCGGCGAAGTGGCGTGCGCCGTGACCGGCTTGCCGGTCGGCGTCGGTTCGAATATGTTTGACACGGTGGAAAGTAAGCTTTCGGCTGCGCTGTTTGCCGTGCCTGCCGTCAAAGGCGTACAGTTTGGGCTGGGGTTCGGTTTTGCTGCGGAAAATGCGCAGCATGTCAACGACGCCTACACGGTGCAGGATGGGCAGGTGCGCCTGCTGTCCAACAACAACGGCGGTGTGCTCGGCGGCATGACGACCGGTGCGCCCGTTGTTTTTTCGGCGGCCGTCAAGCCTACTTCGTCGATCTCGGCGCCGCAGCAGAGCGTGGACCTGGATACAATGACCCCGACGGAGCTGGTGGTACATGGCCGGCATGATCCGTGCATCGTGCCGCGTGCCGTCAGCGTGATCGAAGCCGTTACGGCTTTTGCCCTGCTGGATCTGATGGGCGTTTAAAATTTTTAAGATAACGGGAATTTAAATATATGGAATTAAGTGAACTTAGAAAAGAGATCGATGCGATCGACGACCAGCTTTTGCCGCTTTTGCAGCGGCGCATGGCTATTTCCCGCGAAGTCGCGGCGTATAAGCATGCGCGCGGCATGGCGGTGCTCAATGAACAAAGAGAGCAGGAGATTTTGGACGAAGTCGGGCGCAAAAGCGGCGCAGACGCAGCCTTGATGCGCACGGTGTTTTCCGCCGTTATGGACGCTTCGCGCGCCTTGCAGCACCAAATCATGGGCGGCGGCGATACGCTGCGCAAAACGGTCGATTCCGCACTTGGCAAAACGATGTGCACCGACGGCGCCCATGTGGCCTGTTTTGGTGATTTCGGCTCCAACGCGCACGCCGCGTGCCGCCGTGTGTTTGCGGAAAACTGTCCGGTGCAGTTTTATAAAAGCTTTGAAGAGATTTTTCAGGCTGTGCAAAGCGGTACAGCCGGCTACGGCATCGTGCCGGTCGAAAACTCTACGGCCGGTTCTGTGCATGAGTCGTACGATCTCATTATGAAATATAAGTTTTTTATCGTCCGTGCGATCGATGTGCCGATCAGCTACTGCATCGGTGTGAGAAACGGCACGTCGCCGGAAAACGTCACCAAGGTCTACTCTCACCACCAGGCGCTGCGTCAGTGCGACGGGTATATCCGCCGCCACGACCTGGTGCCGATCCACTTTTCCAACACAGCCGGCGCTGCCAAATTCGTTGCGGAGAGTTCGGCACAGGACACGGCGGCGATCTGCACAGTCGCGGCCGCGAAGCAGTACGGCCTGCAGATCGTGGAAAATGAAATTGAAGATGTGCGCGGCAACACTACGCGTTTTATCGTGTTTGCCAAAGAACTGGCGATTCCGCAGAATGCCGACAAGATCTCGCTGATCTTCCGGCAGCCGAACCGCACCGGCTCGCTTTACCATGTGCTCGGCCGGTTCGCTATGGCCGGTCTCAACATGACGAAGCTGGAGAGCCGCCCGCTGCAGGACAGCGCCTTTAATTACAATTTTTATGCCGATCTGGAGGGCAGTGTGCGCGATGCACGCACGCTGGATCTTTTGTGCGCCCTCAGCGACGAACTGCCGGAATTTACATTTCTCGGCAATTTTGTGGAGTCGGATTAGTATACTATTACAAGGCGGAAACGGGGTGACGGCATGAAGCAGAACAAAAGGCACCGCACAAGCTTTATTAATATTGTTATTTTATTGGTCACGGCAGTGCTGCTGGTTTTGCTGTCGGTCGCGCTCGCGAATTCTGAAAAACTGCAGATCCGTTTTGAAACACTGGTGCTGTTTCTTTCGCGCATTGAAAACGCCATCGTGTCGCTCGATTCCGATTCGGGTATCGTGCTGTGCGTGTTTGCGCTGTTTCTGGCCAAAACGCAGCTGCCTATACCCATGAGCTTTTTGTGCGTGATTTCGGGCGCTGTTTTTCCGCTTGCGCAGGCCATTGCCATGAACGTGGCCTTTATGGGCATGTTTTACGCCATTAAGTACTGGGAAGGCAGCTGGATCGGCGGCGGCTGGGCCCGAATGATCATCAACATCAAACAGGTCCGGTTTGTGCGCGAATGGATCGAGTTCAAGGGCAACGGCAATCCGTACATTCTCTTTTTGTGCCGCCTGATCCCGACGATCCCGCTTGGCATGGTCTCCAAGCTTTACGGTTCCATGCATTATGATTTTCTTTACTATATGGTTTTGAGCCTTTTGGGATTTTTCCCGCGCACCTATGTGTATACCAGCATCGGCGGCGAGTTGTTCAACCCCTTCTCGGCGCGGTTCATTATTTACGTTATGCTGGCGGTCGTGTTTACCGGCTTTGGTGCGCTGGTGATGAATTTGATCTACGGCAAAAAATCCAAGCAAATGACGCAGACACTTCTGATTTACAGTCAGAAAGAAAAATATAAAATTGTTTTTTAGGAGAATCTGTTATGAAAACAAAAGAGCTGATCGCCGCGATCGACCGCGGCGTATTTGACGAAAACTTCCGCCGTGTCTATGTGCAGCCGGACGAGGTCGCACGCCAGAAGCGCAGGTGTATTGAAACGGTGGAAACGTTCATGGAAACGTTTGGCGAGGATCGCGATGTGATCGTCTGCAGCGCGCCCGGGCGCACGGAAGTCTGCGGCAACCATACCGACCATAACCACGGTAAGGTGCTGGCCGCTTCCGTTAATCTGGATGCGATCGCCGTGGCCGCAGTGAATCATGATGGCATCATCCGCGTGAAATCAAAGGGCCATGCCATGAATGTGACCGACCTTTCCGACATGCAGCCCGACCCGGCGCAGTTCGGCCACTCCACTTCCATGGTCACCGGTGTTGCCGCCGGTCTGCGCGAGTGGGGCTATAACGTTTCCGGCTTCGACGCCTGCACCGATTCAAACGTAATGGGCGGTTCCGGTCTTTCGTCTTCGGCGGCGTTCGAGGTGCTGGTGGCCACCTGCATCTCGGCACTTTTTAACGATGAAAAGATCGACCCCGTCACGCTTGGCCGTGTGGCGCAGTACAGCGAAAACAAATTCTTTGGCAAGCCCTGCGGGCTGCTTGACCAGATGACTTCGGCCGTCGGCACTTTTGTAACGATCGATTTTAAAGATACCGAATCGCCCGAGATCCGCAAGATCGATGTGGATTTTGACTCGTTCGGCCACAGTCTTTGCATTGTGGACACCGGCGGCAGTCACTCTGATTTGACCGACGATTATGCGGCCGTACGCGGCGAAATGGAGTCTGTGGCGCAGGCAATGGGCTGCAGCGTGCTGCGCGAAACGACGTTTGCAGCGTTTTTGGAAAAGCTGCCCGAACTTTACCGTTCGGATGCGGTGAACGACCGCGCCCTGCTTCGCGCCTACCATTTTTACGAGGAAAACGCACGCGTAGACGATGCGGTCAAAGCGCTGGAAGAGAAAGATTTTGACGCATTTAAGCAAATCATCATAGCCTCCGGCCGTTCTTCCTATATGTACAATCAAAACGTGTTTACGCCGAAGGATCCGCTGGATCAGAAACTGTCTTTGGCGCTGGCGCTCAGCGAATACCTGCTGGCCGGTAAGGGCGCCTGGCGTGTGCACGGCGGCGGCTTTGCCGGTACTATTCAGGCTTTTGTACCAAACGATATGCTGCAGACATATAAAACAGAAATGGAGCGTGTCTTTGGTGAGGGCAGCTGCCATGTTTTGTCTATTCGTCCCTGCGGCGGCGTAAGGGTTTTATAAGGGTGTGTTGATTTTAGGAAGTCCTGTTTGTGCAGGAAGTCCTTTGATTTAAGAAAGAGGGGAGCATATGAAGTACATATTCGTTGAAAATCCGATTGCCGGTAACAAGAAAAAGCAGCTGCTTTTCCGGCAGGTACAGTCTGCTTTTCGCCTGAGCAATGATGAAATGATCATTGAACCAACGAAAGGTCCGAAGCATGCTGTGCAGATCGCAAGGCAGTATGCTGAACAGTACGGCGACCAGGCCGTGATCGTTTCATGCGGCGGCGACGGCACCGTGCATGAGCTGGCCAATGGCCTGGCCGGCACGGACACGCCGCTGATGATCATTCCGCTTGGCACCGGCAACGATTTTGCCAAAAAGATCTACGGCAGCAAAAAACTGAATATGGAAAATGTGGTCAAGTCTTTCGGCCTGCACGACGGCAATCTGCGCTACGATGTGCGCCCGATCGATCTGATCGACTATAACGGTGAAAAGTGCATCAATATTATGAGCTTTGGCGCTGACACGCTGGTGGAAACGATCGGCCGCAAAATTGCGGCAAAAGTGCCGTTTCTGGGGCAGTCGGCATATACGGCGGCTGTGCTGCCGGTCATTGCAAAACCGCTGCGCTACCGCATGAATATTGACCTGAACTGTATCGACAAGGACGGGCACGCGTTTAAGCTGACGGCTGAGCCGCACGAGTATGCGCTGATGGCCATTTGCAACGCCTCCTACTACGGCGGCGGTTTTTGCCCTGCGCCGGATTCCGTGCTGGACGACGGTTTGCTGGATATGGCCTATATTGACAGCATCAGTGTGCTGGAGGCGGCGCCGCTGATCCCGAAATACGCCGACGGCTCTCTTGCGCGTGACGGCAATGTGCACCTGCACACCTGTTACGTTACCTCCGGCCGTGTTTGGAGCTATGAGGGCGCGCCGCTGCTTGGTAATTGCGACGGTGAAAATTTTGATTATTCCGAAGTGCATTTTAAAGTGGAACCGAAAGCGCTTAAGCTTTGCTTTATAAAGGAGTAACCGCCTATGAAGCCGCATGCACTGAAACGGCCGCTTAAAATTTTTCTGGCGGTTCTGGGTGTTTTGCTTGCCGTTTTGACCGCCGCAGCCGTTTACCTGTTTGCCGTTTACAAGCCGTCGCTGACGGTCGATTTTTCGCAGCCGCTCGGCGCCGTCTCTTCAAAGGCTTCCGGCTACCTTTACGGTATTGCGCAAAGGGAAGTGCCGTCCTCCAACATGACCGAGAGCGTGGACATTTCGTCTGCCTCGGTCAAGATCATGGACGGCCTGCAGCACCCGGTCGGCGATGTGAGCAACGTGTACACGCAGCTTGAAAATGCCGACTATATCGTCGTTTACCTGCAGGATATTTACGACACCTGGTACTATGAGAACGACACGATCCTCTCGCAGCGAAGCGAGGGCAGCTATGACTGGCGCGCGTTTGTGGAAGATGACTATTTTCCGCGCATCCGCGACAAGATCACGGCCATGGCCGAGCTGCCCTGTGCCGGCCAGCTTGTGTTTTGCCCGTACAATGAGTGCGACAACGGTGTTTGGTTCGGCAGCTGGGTCGAAGACGCGAACAACGAAAACGGTTTTGGCGGCTACTGCACCTATGACGAGGCCGGGGCTGAAAACTTTTTTGCCGCGTGGAAAATGACCTATGACTTTCTGCGCGAGCTGGCGCCGGACATCCTGATCGGCGGGCCCGGTTTTGCCGGTTACGACAGCGGCAATATCCGTGCTTTTATGGAGTATTGCGCCCAAAACGACTGCCTGCCCGATGTGATGATCTACCACGAGCTGGGCTCCAACTCGGTCTACAACTGGCAGAAAAATGCGGTGGACTGCCGCGGGATCATGCAGGAAACGGCCGGGCGTGAGCTGGACATCATCGTCAGCGAATATGGCCAAATGCGCGACAACGGCCTGCCCGGCAAAATGCTGCAGTATATTACGCAAATTGAAAATTCCGGCACCTGGGGCGACAACGCTTTCTGGCGTCTGGCCAATAATCTCTGCGATGTGGCTGCCGATTACAACAGCCCCAATGCCAACTGGTGGCTTTACCGCTGGTATGCAGACCTGGAGGGCGACGTGTACCCGTCCGATTACCAGGATCTGTTCAAATCAAATTTTGCCGTCTCTTTGCGCAGCGGCACCAAGCTTTCTTCCAAGGGCTTTATGGGCATCGGCACCTATGATGCTGATGCAGACCAGATCACGCTTTTGGCCGGCGGCCGTGACGGCGACGGCGACATTTACCTGACCTCGCTCGATCAAACGGCGCTGGCCGGGCAAAAGGTGCGCATAACGGTCGAAGAGACGGTTTACAAGGGCCTTTCCGGCATTGTGAACAGCCCGGTCACGCTGCGTTCCTACACGGCCGATGTGTCGGACGAACTGAAGATCGAAATGCGCGGTATGGACGCAAGCTCCGCCTACCGCATTACGGTCGTACCGGATGACGGCAGCGGCAAGGACGTGGCGCAGGGTACGCCGTATGTGCGCTATGAGTTTGAAGATGGAAAGCTCCTCGGCGACGCCTATACTTACGAGAGCGCCTACGCCTCCACCGGTGACAAAAAAGGTCTGGTCGGCGGCATCGAAAAAGACGGCGACGGCGTGGAAGTTACGGTAGAAGTGCCCGAGGGCGGCGCTTATGCTCTTAACTTGATTTTCGGCAACAGCAACGACGGCGATACGCCCGATGACCGCACAGACACGGCGGTGGGCTTTGCGATCGATGGCCAGGAACAGGACCCGCTGGTGTTTGAAAATACGATCAAAAGTGAATATACTTCCTGTAAAAACCTGGGCTTCAGTTTGGCGCCGGGCGTGCATACGCTGTCTTTTACGCATGATACCGGCACCATTGTGTTCGACAGCCTTTTGCTTACGGAAAAAGAGGCCTTCCCCTCTAACGCTGTACTGCCCGATGCCGACCGCACGGGGAACGGTGTGGTGTCGTACCTGTGCGTGGCGGAAAGCGACGGCTACTATGACCTTGCCTTCGCCGGCGAGGGAGGGGACTATGCCTTTTCAGTGGACGGCGCAGCGTGCCGGAGCATTAACGGCAAGGCGTGCGTTTATCTGCGCCGCGGGCTTAATTATGTGGATATTCAGTCAGATTCCCCGGTTTCGTTCACCCTGGCTGTTTCTGCCGAGACGCAGACTGACCGTATTTTCACGCTGCTGCCTGAAGATGCGGTGCTGAACGGCAGTGCATCGGTTGCGCAGGATAAAAGTCAGCAGACCTATCTGACCGGCATCTCTTCTGCGGGCGGCGGTGCGCGGTGGAACGTGGCTTGCGACATTCCCGGCACTTACCGTGTGACCGTTACTTATGCCAACAATGACGAGGGCGGCGCCCACGATTACAACGTTGACCTGGTCGAACGGTATTTTACTTTTTCCGTTAACGGCCGTGCCCAAAACGTTTACTGCCGCAACACCTACAGCTGGGACACCTACAAAACGGTCACATTCAATGTGGAACTGAATGCCGGTGAAAATGAGATCGTGCTCACCAACAGCGGCGACGAGAAGTTTAACGGTCAGGAAACGTTCATTCCGAACATCCATCGGCTTTCTCTGAATCCCGTACAATCTTAAAACCGAACACTTTTGCATAACCTTCATAGAATATAGAGAAATCCCTGATTTCAAATATTCTATGGAGGTTTTTTTATGGCTGATGTTAACAATGCCGGCACATCCCGGATCTCAGAGGCTGTGTGCATCGACACCAAACGCATCTACGATTCCTGCGTCAGCAAGGACTGTCTGGAAGATCTTCGCGTTACGTTCTTCTCCAGAAGCCAGCGCCTTGTGGACGACGCTGTGACCGTAAAGTGCAGAGACGCCGTGATCGACGCGGTCAGCATCGATGTGGAAGAGGTGCCCTTTAACCGCGGCTTTTACAGCGTGGACATCACGTTCTACTTCAAGCTTTGCTTTGATACTTATGCATCGCCCTGCACCACGCCGCAGACGGCTGTCGGCTATGCCAAATTCAACAAAAAGTGCATTTTGTACGGTTCAGACGGCAAGGTAAAGATCTTCACATCCAACCCAACGTCTGAGTCGCTCGACTGCCCGGAGGCGCCGCAGACCAGCAACCCAACGGCTAAGGTGCAGGCCGTTGACCCGGTCATCCTTTCTACAAACGTGGTCAACGCCTGCGACTGCTGCATCCCGCTTTGTACGTCGTTCCCGCAGTCCATTCTGAACAATGCAGACGACAGCTTTGTAAACGGCAGCTCCAACCGCGCCGTGCTCGTTACGCTGGGATTGTTCTCCATTGTGCAGATGGAACGCGATGTGCAGATGACGGTGCCGGCCTATGATTTCTGCATTCCGGACCGCGAGTGCGACTGCAACACCGACAGCCCGTGCGAAACGTTCAGCAAGATCGATTTCCCGGTCGATGAATTTTTCCCCAGGGAAAAGGAATGCAGCTGCGACCCGTGCGATAACAGTGATTAACAAAAAGAGGGTTTCACCCTCTTTCAGCGTGTCGAAAAAGGTATAACGGCAATAAAATATACAGCCCGACACGCTGAGAGGCTGTCAAAAAGGTGAGTTGGATTTTGTATTTTGCGAGGCGGTGCCGTACAGCGGTACTGCCCCCGAGC
>URDW01000021.1 GCA_900546735.1 uncultured Oscillospiraceae bacterium | reverse complement strand
CCGTACAGCGGTACTGCCCCCGAGCAAAAGACAAAAAGCGCAAAAACCGCACAGCCGTGCGGTTTTTCTGCTTTCTCTGTTGCTTTTTATAATAGGGCGATTTTACATTTTGTTTCATGGCCGGAAAGCGATCCTTTTATCCTGAGATTTATGATGCGCGGTCCGGCCGGCTTTTTCGACAGTCTGAGAGCAGCCGGTCAGGCTGCTCCGTTGCTTTAAATTTGGCCGTTTAACGGTCGCGGCGTCTTCTGGGGCCGCCGTTTCCGCGCGGTCTTCTGGGGCGTGCCGCCTCTTCCTCTTCCAGGTCGTTTTCGGGCTTCATGCCTTCCAGTTCGATCAGGGCGTCGCGTCTGGAAAGATTGATGCGGCCCTGGTCGTCGATCTCAATGACCTTGACGATAACGGAATCGCCGACGTTCACCACGTCCTCCACCTTATCGGTGTGCTTTACATCCAGGCGGGAGATGTGCACCAGACCCTCTTTGCCCGGGGCGATCTCTACGAATGCACCGAAGTTCATCAGGCGGGTGACTACGCCGTTGTAGAACGTGCCGACTTCGGGGTCGTTGGCAATGGTCTCGATCAGGGAGATGGCGCGCTTGGCGTTCTCTACGTCCAGACCGCTGACAAATACGCGGCCGTCCTCTTCAATGTCTACCTTACAGTCGCAGTTGGCCTGGATCTCCTGAATGACCTTGCCGCCCTTGCCGATCACGTCGCCGATCTTGTCGGGGCTGATCTGGGTGGTCAGCATCTTCGGTGCGTAGGGGGACAGCTCTTTTCTGGGTTCGCTGATCACGGGCAGCATGATCTCGTCCAGAATGTAGTTGCGTGCCTTGTGCGTTTTGGCCAGCGCCTCTTTGATGATGGCGCCGGTCAGGCCGTGTACTTTCAGGTCCATCTGAATGGCGGTGATACCCTTTTTGGTACCGGCTACCTTAAAGTCCATGTCGCCGTAGAAGTCTTCAAGACCCTGAATGTCGACCATTGTCATAAAGTCGCCGTAAACGCCGTCGTCACCGGTGATTAAACCGCAGCTGATACCGGCTACCGGGGCTTTGATCGGCACGCCGGCCGCCATCAGCGACAGCGTGGAACCGCACACGGAGCCCTGTGAGGTGGAACCGTTGGAGGAAAGCACTTCACTCACAACGCGGATGGTGTAGGGGAATTCGTCTACGCTCGGGATCACGGGCAGCAGGGCTTTTTCCGCCAGTGCGCCGTGGCCGATCTCGCGGCGGCCCGGACCTCTGGAGGGGCGGGTCTCGCCAACGGAGTAGCTCGGGAAGTTGTAGTGGTGGATGTAGCGCTTTTCTTTCTGCTCATCCAGGCCGTCCAGCTGCTGCGCGTCGCCGGCGGTGCCCAGCGTGGTCACGGAAAGCACCTGGGTCTGACCGCGGGTGAACATGCCCGAACCGTGAGCGCGCTCCAGCAGGTCGATCTCGGCGTTTAAGGGGCGGATCTCGTCGATGCCGCGGCCGTCCACGCGCTTGTGCTCGTCTTTCAGCCAGCTTCTGACCACATGCTTCTGCACCAGGTACAGAATGTCGTCGATCTTTTCTTCGCAGCCCTCAAAACGCTCGTCGAACTTCTCGTGCACGGCGGCATAGATGGGCAGCAGCGCCTCGTCACGCACCAGCTTGTCGTCGGTGTCGAGCGCTTTTTTCACATCTTCAATGCAGAAATCTTCGATCTCGGCCATGATCTCGGGGTCGGGGTTGCTGGATTCAAACGTGAACTTCGGCTTGCCGACTTCAGCCACGATGCCATTGATAAACTGCACGATCTTTTTGTTCTCTTCGTGGCCGGCCATGATGCAGTTATACATCGTGTCGTCGTCCACCTCGTTGGCGCCGGCTTCGATCATCGCGACCAGGTCGGCCGTGGAGGCCACGGTCAGGTTCAGGTCGCTCTTGGCACGCTGCTCCAGGTTGGGGTTGATGACGATCTCGCCGTCGATCAGACCAACGTTTACGCCGCTGATCGGGCCGTCCCACGGAATGTCAGAAATGGCGATGGCGGCCGAAACGCCGATCATGGCGGTGATCTCGGGGCTGCAGTCGGGGTCCACGCTCATTACGGTGGCTACGACCGAGCAGTCGTTGCGCATGTCTTTGGGGAACAGCGGGCGGATCGGGCGGTCAATGCAGCGCGAGGTCAGAATGGCCTTTTCAGAGGGGCGGCCCTCACGGCGCTGGAACGAACCCGGGATCTTGCCCACGGAATACATTTTTTCTTCGTAGTCAACAGACAGCGGGAAAAAGTCAATGCCGTCTCTCGGCTTGGCCGATGCGGTCACGGTGCAAAGCACGGCGGTGCCGCCGTAGCGCGCCATGACGGAGGCGTTGGCCAGGCCGGCCATTTTGCCGGTTTCAAGCGACAGGGTTCTGCCGGCAAGCTGTGTTTCCCATTTTTTGTAGTTCTTGAAAAACATGTTTTAAACCTCTTTCTTTTTAAAATTTTATTTTCATTTTTAAAGGAGAGGTTTAGCCGTAAATTCAGCGTCCGAGCGGTTCGGGCGCTCAATTTACCGCTAAGTCGATCTCCCTTAAAAAGTGAAAAACCATGTGAAAAGGCAGGCGGGGACTGCCCCGCCTGCCTCCCGCTTACTTTCTTAAACCAAGACGCGAAACGATGCTTCTGTAACGTTCGATGTCGGTTTTCTGCAGATAGGACAGAAGGTTTCTTCTGTGACCGACCATTTTCAGAAGACCTCTTCTGGAGTGGTGGTCCTTCTTGTGCACCTTCAGGTGCTCGGTCAGTTCGTTGATCCTTCTGGTCAGCACGGCGATCTGTACTTCGGCAGAGCCGGTGTCGCCTTCGTGCACGGCATACTCTTTGATGATTGCCTGCTTTTCAGCCTGTGTCATGTTCTTTCACCTCATTTAAAATTTTGCCGGTCGGCGGAAAACACAGAAAGGGGTAGGTGACTGCGCCTTTGGCGCCTGCGCCCCGGTCCGAGTGATCCGTACCACAGCGACTGCATTATACCACAGTCGTTTAAGATTGTAAAGAAAATTTTTTAATTTATTATATTATTTTACAGTAATGGTTTAAAATGCACGCTTTTATTTAAGCGGCTGCGCGCCGCCCAGGCGTTCGGGCATTTGCAGCATGCTGTCGTCCGGTCCGATGGTGCGGACGACCCGGCACGGCACGCCGGCGGCAAAGCGCATGGGCGGAATGTCGCGCGTTACCACGCTGCCTGCGCCGATCACGCAGCCGTCGCCAATGGTCACGCCGGGGCAAACGGTCACGCCGGCGCCGAACCAGCAGCCGCTGCCAATGTGTACGGGTTTGGCAAAGCACAGGTGGCGCGCCTCGCCGGCTTCGGTCAGCATCGCTTTGCGTTCGCTTGGCAGCAGCGGGTGCACGGGCGTTACAATGGTCACATTCGGGCCGAAATCGCAGTCGTCGCCGATCGTGACTTCGGCGTCGTCCTGCACGGTAAAGGCATAGTTGGCAAAAACGCGGCTGCCGATCTTTGTGTGTATGCCGTAGTGAAAAAAGATGGGCCCCTGCATCACCACGCCGTCGCCCATCGCACCGAGCAGCTCTTTTAAAATGGCGGCGCGTTTCTCCGCCTCGGTGTCGTATGTGTCGCTGTAATCCTTGCTTAAACGGTGCGCTTTTTGCTTTTGGGCCAGCAGCGCTTCGTCTTCGGCGTAAAACAGCATGCCCGCCGCGCGTTTTTCATCTTCGGTCATAATGTTCCCCCTGCTTTTTGTTATTTGGGTAGAGTGGCTCACTCTGTTTCCATTTTAACAAAAATGCGCCGGCATTGCAAGAAGCGGCTGTAAAAGGCGAGCAGCCCGGTTTTTAGGCCGGGCTAGCTTTTAGACAGATCAAATTTTGTTTGGCACAGCGCCCGGCACGCCAAAAAAATGTGTGTCGGTTTGTGTAACAATATAGAACTTTAAGGTACTACATATAAGAGCTTAACAAAAACTTGTGGTAATGTCAATAGTATTTAGAAGGACTTGGAAGTGGTGTGTTGTATTTTCAAAGACTGCGCGATCTGCGCGAAGACAAGGACCTGAAGCAGGTGCAGGTTGCTGAGATACTTGGCATACAGCAGACCGTTTATTCGCGTTATGAGCGCGGTTACCAGACCATCCCGGTGGAACACCTGCTGGCGCTGGCCGATTTTTACGGTGTTTCGACCGACTATATCCTCGGCCGCACCAACGACCCGCGCCGGCTGTAGGCAACGATGCTTAGAATTTTTTGAACCAGAGGGGGTGATGCAGTTGACGATCGGCGAGGCGGTACGGTACAGGGTCTTGGAACTTTGCAGGGGAAAACGGCATAACGGTCAATAAACTCGCGATCATCAGCGGCATGACCCAGTCTACCCTGAACAATATTGTCAGTGGCCGCAATAAAAGCGTGACAGTCTCTACTGTTAAAAAAATCTGCGACGGGCTGAACATCACGATTCAGGATTTTTTTGATTCGGCTTATTTTGAAAATTTGGAGCAGGAAATAAAGTGAATGTTCACGTCTGCGGTTATTTTAAAATATAAAAAGAATTTGGCTAAGTTTTTCTTGACTTGCTTTACACGGTGTGCTAATATAATTACGCCGCTTATTACGGGCAGTCAAGTGAGCACTCGCTCCGCCCCTAAATAGCGAGTCTGGAAAAAGGAAGGTATTTGCTTATGTACGCAGTTATCGCAACAGGCGGAAAGCAGTACAAGGTCTCTGAGGGCGACGTGCTTTACATCGAAAAGCTGAACGTGGAACCCGAGGCTGAGGTCGTGTTCGACAGCGTGCTGGCAGTCGGTACGGACGACGGCATCAAAGTCGGCGCAGACTGTGCCAAGGCTACGGTCTCTGCCAAAGCTGTAAAGAACGGCAAAGGCAAAAAGATCACTGTTTTCACGTACAAGCCGAAAAAAGACGAAAAGCGCAAGCTTGGTCACCGTCAGCCGTACACCAAGGTCGAGATCACCAAAATCAACGCTTAAGTCTTTATGATCAGCATTCAGTTTTTAAAAAAGAAGGGCAGCTTCACCGGGTTTGAGGCAAAGGGCCACGCCCTTTCGGCGCCTTACGGCAGCGACATTGTCTGCGCCGCCGTTTCCAGCGCCTGCATCATGGCCGCCAACACCATTACAGAGGTGATCGGCGCCGGTGCCACGGCCAAGTCGGCCGAGGGCCGCATGGTGGTTCTGCTGCGCGGGCAAAACAGCGCGGCTTCCGATATACTCGCAGGGCTTTCCCTTCATCTTACACAGCTTAGTGAACAATATCCCGAAAATGTGGAAGTAACGGTTACGGAGGTGTAACAATGCTCAAGTTAGATATTCAGCTTTTTGCACATAAAAAAGGTATGGGTTCTACCAAGAACGGCCGTGACAGTGAGTCCAAAAGACTCGGCGCCAAAAAGGCAGACGGTCAGTTCGTGCTTGCCGGCAACATCCTTTACCGTCAGCGCGGCACGCACATCCATCCCGGCAACAACGTCGGCAAGGGTTCTGACGACACGCTCTTCGCACTGATCGACGGCACCGTCAAGTTCGAAAGAATGGGCAAAGACAGAAAGAAAGTTTCTGTTTACCCGGTAGAGCAGTAATGTGCACAACGCCCGGCTTCGGCCGGGCTTTTTCTTTTGTTGCAATCCCGGCATTTTTCTGGTAAGATGAATGCGAATGGAGAGATTTTATGTTTGTAGATATTGCCAAAATCAAAATTTCGGGCGGCAAGGGCGGCGACGGCGCCGTGGCTTTTCACCGTGAAAAATATGTGGCCTCCGGCGGGCCGGACGGCGGTGACGGCGGCAAAGGCGGCGACATCGTCTTTGTGGTCGACGACAATCTGGCCACCCTGGCGGATTTTCGCTACAAGCGCAAATACAGCGCGCCGAACGGCGAAAACGGCCGCGGTTCGCGCCAAAACGGCAAAAAGGGCGCTGACCTGGAGATCCGCGTGCCGCGCGGCACGATCATCAAGGAATCGACGACCGGCGCCGTAATGGCCGACATGAGCAAGACCGAGCGCTTTGTGGCCGCCAAAGGCGGCCGCGGCGGCTGGGGCAACCAGCATTTTGCCACCGCTACGCGCCAGGCGCCGCGTTTTGCCAAGCCCGGCGCGCCCGGCGAGTCGTGGGAGATCGACCTGGAGCTGCAGCTTTTGGCCGATGTCGGCATCGTCGGTTTTCCGAGCGTCGGCAAAAGCAGCCTGATCTCGGTCGTCAGCGCGGCGCGGCCGAAAATCGCCGACTACCACTTTACAACGCTGATCCCGAACCTGGGCGTCGTGTACATGGGCGAGGGCAATTCGTTCGTAATGGCCGACATTCCCGGCTTGATCGAGGGAGCCGGCGAGGGCGTTGGTCTTGGCCATGAGTTTTTGAAGCATGTGGCGCGCTGCCGGCTGCTGCTGCACATGGTGGATGTGTCGGGCAGCGAGGGGCGCGACCCGATCGAGGATTTTAACATTATCAATGCGGAACTGAAAAAATACGACGAAAAGCTTTCCGAACGCCCGATGATCGTGGTCGGCAACAAGATCGACATGGCCGAACCGGAAGATATCGAAAAATTTGAAAAGTATGTGCGCGCCCTCGGCTACGATTTTTACACGATCTGCGCCCCCATCCATGAGGGCACCAGGGAACTGATGCAGGCCGTGTGGAACAAGCTGCAGACGCTGCCGCCGCTGACGGAGTATGCGCCCGAACCGATCGATCCGGCCGCTTTCGTGCGCGACGACGCGCCGTTTCATATTCAAAAGCTGGATTCCGGCTATTACCTGGTGGAGGCCGACTGGTTTCCAAAGGTGCTGCGCGGCGTAGATGTGCAGGATTACGAAAGCCTGCAGTACATGCAGCGCGTGCTGGAAAAGAGCGGCGTGTTTGACGCTTTGCGCCGGGCCGGCTGTCAGGAGGGCGACACCGTGTCGCTTTATGACATTGAATTTGAATTTGTGGAGTGACGCTTTTGAGATTGTTTGACGAGCCGGTCTCGCCGCGCCAGCTCAGCCCGCTTACACTGGCTTTTGTGGGCGATGCCGTTTATGAGCTTTTGGTGCGCGAGTTTCTGGCGTGCGAGGCCAACCGCCCGGTGCACGAGCTGAACCGCCGCAGCACCGAGGTGGTGCGCGCCAGGGCACAGGCGCAGGCGCTGAAAAAAATCGCCTCGCTGCTGAGCGAAGAGGAGCAGGCCGTGGTGCGCCGCGGGCGCAATGCCCACCCGAACCATTCGGCCAAAAACGCCAGCATAACGGATTACCGCTTGGCCACCGGGCTGGAAGCGCTGTTCGGCTACCTGTATCTTTCAGACCGTACGGAGCGTATCCGCGAACTTTTTGACCAAATAAACGGACCAACTGCCGCCGCGCCTTGACAGGGCGCGGCGTTTTTGCTAACCTGAAACTGTCCGCCGAAAAACAGAGGACCGCCCAACGGGCGGTCTTTTTCTGTCTTTCGGGGTCTGCGGCGCGCGGCCGCCGCTGGCTGCAGGCTCCGGCCGCCTGCAGCTGAAAACGCCTGTCACCAGGCAGAGGAGGAATAAAAGAATGTATATAAAAAGGAAAAATGCCGCGGTGCGCGGCAGCGGCGGGCAGGTGAGACGATGGATGCATGGAGTGTTGTGACCGTACTGATCTCGATCGTTGGGCTGATCGGCACGGTGGCCGTGCCGCTGACGAAAAACACGCGCGCCATGACGCGGCTGAATGAACAGCTGAACCACCTGATGTATAGAATAGAAAGGGAGGAAAGGGACCTGCAGGCTTTTAAGCAGAAGTCTGCCCTGCGCCATGAAAAGATTTTTGCGCAGCTGGAACAGTGCGAGTCGCAGCTGCAGGCGCACGAGGGCAGGCTCAAAGCACTTGAAGAAAAGGAGAAGCGCAAGTGAAACCAAAAATTTCGGCCGGCACGGTCGCCAGAACGCTTGCTCTGGCGCTCACGCTGGTCAACATGGTGCTGACGGTGCTCGGCAAAAATCCGCTGCCGTTTTCGGACGGCGAGGTCTACACGGCCGTTTCGTCGGCGGCCGTGGCGGCTGCAGCCATAGCCGCCTGGTGGAAAAACAATTCTTTTACCGAAAAGGCCATCGAGGCGCAGGGCTACCTGATCGAAAGCAAAACGGAAAACGAACCGGCCAGGGAGGAGGATGCGGCAGATGGCGCTTAAGTTTTACCAGCAAAATTCGGCCTACGGCAAAACCATCCCGTACCCGTCGCCGTCACACCCGAATGCCACGATCGCTACGTCCGGCTGCGGCATCTGTGCGGTGATGATGGCGGTCTGGAACTACGGTGTGCGTCTGCCGTCTGTGCGTGATTTTACGAAGTGGGCCATCAGTGTGGGCGCGCGTGCGAACGAGGGCACCAACATGGCCGCGCTGCTGAACGGCATGCGCAAAAAGGGTTATATCCGTTCGTGGCGCACCACATCGTCAGAAGAGGAATTTACGGCGCATGTGCGCGGCTGCCGTCCGGCCATTGTGCACTGCGGCGCGGCAAATCTGTTTTCGACCTCCGGCCACTTTGTGGCGGCCATGAGCACAGAGGGCTCTAAAATCTGTGTTATGGACCCGTTTTACTACAGCGGCAAATACACGGCAAACGCCAAACGGCGTGCGCAGCTGCGCTACGACAGCAAACGGCGCATTGTGCTCGTCAGCCCGGCAGACCTGCAAAAGGATACGAAGGGCAGCCGGTATTACCTGATCGAGCCGAATGCACCCACACCGGCGCTTTCGGTCGGGCGAACGTACACCTGCAGCTGCCGGCGCGATGTGTATGCCGGCGCAGGCAGCAATACGCCGCGCAAGACCGTGGCGCAGCTGACGCGGGACGGCAAAAAGCACGCCGTCACCTCCAGCGGCCCGGCCACGCTGAAAATGGGCACCGCCATGACGGTGCAGCAGATTCGGGTCAATACAGCCGGCGACATCTGGGTCAAGATCCCGTCCGGCTGGGTGGAGGCGTACAGCGACCGCTGCACGTTTTTAATTTAAACCAATAAACAAAAAAAGCCCGGAACTCCGGGCTTTTAGACTGTCGAAAAAGCCGGTTGGACCGCGCATAGAAAAAATTGAAAAATAGGCTGCTATTTTTCTCAAGCAGAAAAGCATCTTGCACTCTAAAGAGAATAAAGCACTTAAAAGCAGAAAAACCGCACAACTGTGCGGTTTTTGCGCTTTTTGTCTTTTGCTCGGGGGCGGTACCTAGGGGGTCCCCAAAAAGCTACATGGCTTTTTGGGGAGAGGAGAAATGCACGCTTGAAGTGAGCAATCGCCGCAACAAATCATTCAAAAGGCGGTTGCGAACGTATCGGCGTGCATTTAGACGACGGCTCCCCCTCGCAAAATACAAAATCCAACTCGCCTTTTTGGCAGTCTCTCAGCGTGTCGGGCTGTATATTTTATTGCCGTTATGCCTTTTTCGACACGCTGGGGCGTACAGAAAACCTGTACGCCCTTGCCGGCGCTGCATAAAATCAGCGTGCCGCCGAGAAAAACGCCGGCCGACAATAGATTCAGCAGCCGCCTGCGTAAGCCACAAAGCCGACCTTGTAGTTGGAAGTGCCGTTGACCTTGTACTTCACAAGATACATGCCGCCCACTTTGGCCAGGCAGGTGCAGGTCTCGTTTTTGTCCAGGCTGCCGATCTTCGTCGTTTTGCCGGTGTCGGCATAGACCGGTTCGGTGGTAGAGCCGTTTTTGTAGGTCTTGCCGCCAGACGGTGCGGACGACACGCCGCCTTTATATTTGACAAAACCGGCCTTTTCCTTGGACGTGCCGGAAATGGCATAGACCACGATATAACCGCTGTCGGTCTTGCCGTAACAGTCAGCTTTGCCGCGCGCGTAGACTGTGCCGACCTTGTCCGAAAGATTCGACTGCGTGTACACCGTTTCATTCGTCGAACCGTTTGTCCATGTCTTTGGCGAAACAAAGGCAGCCGAAGATGCGCCGGTAATCTTCGACCGGTCTTTCGGGCGCAGCACGCCGTAGACATTGTCGTAAGTATGCTTGACCTTGTGCATGGCCTTGCCGTTCCAGTTCTGGTCATACGAGTAAAAATAGCTCGTAGTGCCCTCGCCGGTGCAGATGGCCACATGGCCTGCGCCGCCGCCCACGTTGCCGTTCCACACCATGATGTCGCCCTTTTTGGGAACAAAAGACGCGGTGTTGGCAATTTTGGTCGTGATTTTGGCAAGGGCGGACGCCGTGTTGTTCCAGTAATCTTCCCCGTTGCCCCAGCTGCCGCCCTTTACGCCAAACACGCTGTCGGCATACTGTTTGATAAGGTCGACGCACTGCACGCCGTATGTACCGTCGTAGTCGATAGACTTGCCGTTGTACTTCTTTACAAATTCATCAAACGTCATAACACTCACTCCCCTGCCTGTTCATCCGTTGCAATATCCTGTTTCGGCGCGTCATAGGCCATTGCCTGCGCGCTGTCGCCAACGCCCTTTGTGGTCGGGTCGGTCGTGATGCCGATGGCCGCCGGGATCATCAGCACCAGCATGGCCGCGTTCATGATCTGATCGGCCGTGACCGGCAGCTCCACATTGCAAAGCTGCAAAACGGCAAACACCGCCGTCACCACAGCCGAAATGATGCCCAGCCACCACGAACCGCTTTTGAGTCTGACTTTCCAGTTGATGTTCATAAAATTCCTCCGTTTCGTAAAATAAAAAAGCAGCGCACCGGGCGCTGTTTAAACAAAGCGCCCGGTGTTTTGCCGGCATACCGAAACCGGTGCGCCTGCGCACAAAACGCTTTGCTGCGTTCAACCATTTGCCGGCGGAAACGCCGCCACCGCTTTTAAACCCGCAAAGCTTGCGCGCTGCACCAAAACAGAGGCAGCCGCACAGACGGTGCCCTGCCCTTCGGGCGCAGCCCGCATGGCTGCAAAGCAAAAGCCCGCCGGCGCCAGCTGTAATGCAGCACTGCTTTGTGCAAAACAGCCGCGCCGCGCGCCTTTGACCGCCACTCACCGCAGCCGTGCAAGCGCTGCCCAAACGGCCTGCGTACCGTGGTCTGCCGGGCGCGGGCGCGGCCGGCGGCCGGAGACATTGGCACGCCACGGGCAGCTGCGCAAAAAGCACACCGCGTGCCCACCCCCGCAGCTCACCCGCCAGACGCACGATTTTTTGGTACAGACTGTCATGTTGCTACCTCCGTTTCTATTCGGTATGAGTAACATAATATACTCATTTCGAGTATTTTTCAAGCGTGATTCTGCACAAATCGAGGCGGAAATTTTTGTGCGTTTTACTCAAAATGAATAATATTGCTGCGAGCCGCTTGATTTTTTTATTCGTTTTGTGTATGATATTGGCAGCAGGGAGGTGAGCCGGCGGTGAACCGGATCAAAACATTGCGTGAAAAAAAAGGCATCAATATGACACAGGCTGCCAGAGCGCTGCAGATCCCCTACACGACCTACGTCAACTACGAAAAAGGCGAGCGTGAGCCGAACACGGAAATGCTCATCAAAATCGCCGGGTTTTACGGCGTGTCGGTCGACTACCTGATCGGCCGCAGCGACCGCGAACGGCCGCAGCTGCTGCCGCCCGTCATTACCGACGACGTGGTGGCCATTCCCGTCATCGGCGAGATCGCGGCCGGGTACGGCGAGCTGGCGGTGGAGGACTGGAGCGGCGAGACCGTGGACATTCCGCGCCGCTTTTTAAAGGGGCACAAAAGCGAAGAATTTTTTATTCTGAACGTGCACGGCGATTCCATGTACCCGCTTTATATGGAGGGCGACAAGGTGCTGATTTTACGCCAGACCGCACTGGCGCGCAGCGGCGAGATCGGCGCTGTGCTGTACGACAGTGAAATGGCCACGTTGAAAAAGGTAGAATATGTGACCGGCGAGGACTGGATGAAGCTGATCCCGATCAACCCGAACTACCCGCCGAAAACGATCACCGGCGCCGATTTGGAAAGCTGCCGTATTATCGGCGTGCCCAAACTGCTGATCCGCGAGATCCACTAAAAAAACCGGCTGTGCAAAGGCACAGCCGGTGAGCATAGCATCCTGATACCTGATAAAAGACAGGATTCATATATTAATAGGTATAGACGCATAAAAAGAAAAAGCAGCAAGGCGGTTTGCACCGTTTTGCTGCTTTTTGGTGACCCGGACGGGAATCGAACCCGTGTTACCGCCGTGAAAGGGCGGTGTCTTAGCCGCTTGACCACCGGGCCGGGTGGTGGCTGTAACTGGATTTGAACCAGTGACACTGCGGGTATGAACCGCATGCTCTAGCCAACTGAGCTATACAGCCATACATGGCAACTCAAATTGCAAGTAAGATTATAACGATTCTGCAGCGTTTTGTCAACACCTTTTTTATTTATTTTCCGAACAGATGCAACCAAACCGCGGAATTTGGCCGTTTTCGCACAAATGTTTGACAAACGCAAGCAAAATGTGCTACAATACCCTTAAGGAGCTGAGACTATGAGTCACCTTTCTGACAAGCAGCGCGAGATTTTTGACTACATCCGCAGCTATATTGACGAAAAAGGCGTTTCTCCCTCTGTGCGCGAGATCGGGCAGGCAGTGGGGTTAAGATCCACGTCCACGGTGCAGTACCACCTGACGGCGCTGGAAAACGCCGGCTGCATTGAGCGCGACCCGCTGCTGAAGCGCACGCTGCGCCTGACCGGCGGCGCCCAAAGCCACGCCGGGCGCGTGCCGCTGCTGGGCACCGTTACGGCCGGTATGCCGATTCTGGCCGTGGAAGAGATCGAAGACTACATCCCCTACGGCGGCCGTACCGAGGGCAAAACACTGTTTGCCCTGCATGTGCGCGGCGATTCCATGGTCAACGCCGCCATACTCGACGGCGACATTATCGTGGTGGAGCAGACCCCGACCGCCCGCAACGGCGAGATCGTGGTGGCCCTGGTCGGCGACGAGGCAACGGTAAAACGCTTTTACAAGGAAAACGGCCACTTCCGCCTGCAGCCCGAAAACGACGACTACGCCCCCATCATTGTAGACGAGGTCGCCATCCTCGGCAAGGTCGTGGCCTGTTTGCGTTACTATTAAATGTTATAATATACATGCCTTGCGCGCCCTGCACCGGCAGGGCGTTTTTTATTATGCCCAAAACGCAGCAAAAATGGCCACTTCACACCAAAGTGTGCATAAACCGGTGCAAAAAAAGAGAAAATATTATAAAAAATTCCGCAACAAAGCGCAATTTCGTTGATAACGCCGCGCATTTATGTTAATATAAGCTAATGTAAGTACAAAAAAACGGAGATGATCCCCCATGAGCGAAAACTGCACACACGACTGCTCGAGCTGCACATCGAACTGCGCCGAGCGCAAGGCAGACCCGAAATCTTTTTTAAAACCGCTCAACAAATATTCCAAAATCCAAAACGTGATCGGCGTGATCAGCGGCAAAGGCGGCGTAGGCAAAAGCTTTGTGACCTGCGCGCTGGCCTGCGGCTGCGCCGCGGCGGGGTTTAAGGTCGGCATTTTAGACGCCGACGTGACCGGCCCCAGCGTGCCGCGCTCTTTCGGCATTACGGCGCGCGCCATGCAGAACGAGACCGGCCTGCTGCCGGCCGAAAGCAAGACCGGCATCAAGATCATGAGCGTGAACCTTTTGCTGGAAAGCGAAAACACGCCCGTTGTCTGGCGCGGCCCGGTGATCAGCGGCGTGATCGAACAGTTTTGGACCGACGTCAACTGGGGCGAGCTCGATTACCTGTTTGTGGACATGCCGCCCGGCACGGGCGACGTGGCCCTGACCGTGTTCCAAAGCCTGCCGGTGACCGGCGCCGTGATCGTAGACACACCGCAGTCGCTGGTCAAAATGATCGTGGAAAAGGCGCTGAACATGGCGAACATGATGCACATTCCGGTGCTGGGCATTATTGAAAACATGAGCACCTTCATCTGCGACCAGTGCGGCAAGCGCCACGACATTTTCGGCGAGAGCCACACCGGCGAGATCGCCGAGGCGTTCCAAATTCCGCTTTTGGCGCAGATCCCGCTGCGCGCCGAGGTGCGCCGCTTGGTGGATGAGGGAAGGATCGAAGACGTGCAGGTCGGGGAGCTGAGCGACTTTCTGGCAGCACTTTGTGAAAAGTAGGAGATAAAGATGAAAAGACAGGACTACATCACCTGGGACGAATACTTTATGGGCATTGCCCTGCTGTCGGCGCAGCGCAGCAAAGACCCGCACACGCAGGTCGGCGCCTGTATCGTCAGCGGCGACAACAAAATTATGAGCGTAGGCTACAACGGCTTTCCGTGGGGCTGCAGCGACGACGAGTTCCCGTGGGACGGCGGCGAGGGCAGCAGCTCCAAATACCCCTATGTGTGCCACGCCGAGCTGAACGCCATTTTAAACGCCGGCGGCCGCGACCTGAAAAACTGCAAGATCTATGTGGCGCTGTTCCCGTGCAACGAGTGCGCCAAGGCCATCATCCAGTCCGGCATCAAAGAAGTCATTTACATTTCCGACAAGTACGGCGACTCCCCGGCCACGCAAGCCAGCAAGCGGATGTTTGCGGCGGCCGGCGTGCGCCTGACGCGCTTTGCAAGCGACAAAAAAACGCTGACCATCTCGCTGGACGAAAAGGACGTTTGACATGCAGGCCGACATTTACGATTTTGACAAGACCGTGGTGCCGTTTGACAGCGGTTCGCTGTTCATTGGCTACTGCTTTTTGCACTACCCGTGGTGCTTCATCACCCTGCCGGTGATCCTTGCCGCCGGAATACTGTGGCTTTTGCACATCATCCGCTTTACGCAGTTTAAAAAGGTGTGCTTCTGCTTTTGGCCGCTGATCCCCAAAAAGCGCGCCGTGCAGAAGTTTTGGGATAAGCACGAAAAAGACGTGTACCCCTGGTTCCGAAAAGAAAACCGAGGGCGCTTTGCCATTGTCATTTCCGCCTCGCCCGACTTTTTGCTAAACGAGATCGCCCGGCGGCCGGGCGTTGCGATAGACTGCCTGATCTGCACGCGCCACGACCCGAAAACCGGCATGATTTTGGGCGAAAACTGCCGCGGCGAAGAAAAAGTGCGCCGCCTGCGCGAGGAATTTGCCGGGCAGACGCTGCACATTGAAAACGTCTACTCCGATTCCTTTAAGCACGACCGGCCCATCTTTTCGCTTGGGCGGCGCTGCTTTCATATTGTAAAGGGCGAACGCATCCCCTTTGCCTACCAAGACATTTACGGCGCCGAACCGGCTGCGCCGGAATACCAAAAGGAGCACTGAACTTGAACACAGAAAAAATCCTGATCACCGCCGATTCTCCCTGCGACCTGCCGCAGGCCATTTTGCAGAAAAGAGACATTCGCCTGACGCCGCTGTCTGTGACGCTGGGCGACCGGTCCTACCGCGACGCGCTGGACATTACGCCCGCCGGCATTTACGACTATGTGGCCAAAACCGGCGTGCTGCCCAAAACATCGGCCGTGCCGGTGGGGCAGTACCTGGATCTGTTCACCCAGTGCACAAAAGACGGCGGCCATGTGGTGCACATTTCGCTTTCCAGCGGTATTTCCTCCAGCTACCAGAACGCGGTGACGGCCGCAGGCGAATTTGAAAACGTGCACGTTGTGGACTCGCACTCGCTGTGCCACGGCTTTGGGCTTTTGGTGCTGAAAGCCGCCGACCTGCGCGACAAGGGACTGCCGGCCGAACAGATCGCCGAACAGATCGCACGCCTGACGGGCAAGGTCAGCGCCACGTTTGTGCTGAGCGACCTGGAATACCTGTACAAGGGCGGGCGCTGCTCGGGTCTGACACGCCTGGGGGCAAACCTGCTGGGCATTAAGCCAATGATCGCGGTGGACCCTGCATCTGGCACGCTGGACGTGGAAAAAAAGTACCGCGGCAAGATCGAAAGCGTGTACCGTGCCTACGCGGCCGACCGGCTGAAGGAAAGCGACCAAATGGACAAGACGCGCGTGTTCATAGCCAATTCCGGCGGCGTCAGCCAGGACACGATCGACTATGTCAAAGGCCTGTTTGAAACGGCCGGCGGGTTTGAAGAGATCATCACAGCCGAGGCCGGCTGCATCATTTGCAGCCACTGCGGGCCAAAGACCTTTGCGGTGTTCTACCTTTACCAATAAAAGCATATACGGATAAAATCCGTGCAAAAAACGCACTCCGTTTGGAGTGCGTTTTGGTTTTTTATATAATTCTCCTGCGCAGCGGCACCGGCAAAACGGGCGCAGCGCACGGACTTACGCCTGCCCCGGCTTTTCCTCCACCGCGAAACTCGGCAGGGCGATCTCGCTGTAGATGGTGGAGATGATCTCATTTGCCGCCACGCGCGAGTAAAGCCCGGCAAACTGCCCGGCGTAGCAGAACATGCCGGTCAGGTTGCTGTACTTTTTCACGTCGGCAAACCCGGCGCCGTCGATAAAGTCCAGGTTGCGGCTGCGGTACGGCTCAATAAACTGCTGCAAAATATAGTGCTCGTCCAGATCCAGGCACTTTTCGATAAATTCGGCCCACTCGGCCTGTGTTTCACACTCTACACCCGAAAGCACGCCGCGCGAACCGTAGGATTCAGCCGGCTTGACGATCCACTTTCTGCGCTCGCGCTTGACCGCGTCCAGATCGATCAGCGCATTGTCGCGGCGCAGCGCATACGTTTTCGGCACATGGCGGTCGATAAAGGCCATCTCCTCGGGCGTCAAAAACTTTTCGGTCAGCGTTTTGTTGCACAGCACCTCAAACAGCGTTTTCGAGTGGATGATCTGCGTTTTAAAGCCGCCCATCAGGCAGACGGCGCGGCTTTTGGCGGCTGCCAGAAACGGCTGCACCTCGTCCACATGGCGCAAAATGTCGCTGGTGACGGCGCGGCGGTAAACCAGGTCGACCGGCATGCCGCTTTTTGTGCGCAGCACGCCGCAGGCAAACGTCAGTTCGCGGATGTCGCAGACCTCGCAGGCGAGCCCCCGGCGCTGAAAAGCCGCCTGAAACTGCAAAAATTCCTGCGTGGTGGCGCTTTCGTTAAAGTCCACAATGGCCACGTTCGGCTTCGGGCGCGCCGCAGCGAACGGCGTTTTGCCGTACAGGCCGAGAAACGCCGTGCAAAGGCTGTCAAAAAGCTCAAACGGCTTTAGGCGGTGCGTTTTCGAAAACGCCTGAAAAACCGGCTGCTCCTGCAGCGAGTACACCAGCTCGCGGTCCTCGTTCATGGCGCTGGAGCCGTCCGTATTGATCTCGCAAAAATGGAAATCCATATAGTCGGGGCTGTTTTCATCCTCATTAAAGAAGATGTCGAGGCGTGAGACCGGCAGCACGCGGCCGTAGCCGGGGTCGAGCAAAATCAGTTCCTCCAGCTCTTTGGAAAACCCGAATGCCGCGCGGAAATCCGCGTCCGTCTCGTAGCGGGCAATGACCTTGTCAAAGATGGCAAGCGAGGTACGGCAGATCTCCTGCATGCGGCAAATCTCGCCGGCGGAAAACAGCTTGGGCATAAACAGCGTGTAGACCACGCGGCCGTGGTAGCGCGCCGTGGATTCATGCACCAAATAACTGCGCTGGCGCAGCGCGGCCTTGCGGCAGACTTCCGGCACGGAGGCGGCCAGTGCAAAGTACTCGTCGTCAAACTTCTTCATGGCAGCCCTCCTCACACGGCTCAAACAGGCGCAGGCGCGCCTGCACACGCCGCTGCAGCGGCAAAAGAAGCGCCTGCTCCTCCGGCGGCAAAAAGCGTGCCGCGGCGGCAAAAAGCGCGTCGGCCGTCTCGCCCATGTCTTTGCCGTAAAGCGAGGCGTTCCAGCCGTTTTCCATCACGTCGGTCTTTACGTCTTCCACCGCCTGCGCGCTTTGGCAGCCCAGGCGGTCCAGCCAGCCATGCACGTTCGCCTCGTCGCCGAAAATCCCTTTTATAAGCGCGGCGTAGGCACAGGCCAGATCGACCGGCATGCTGTCGGCCATGCGGATCTCGATAAACGGTTTGACGCGCACGTCGAAAAACGCCATGGAAAGCAGGTGGCGCGCATCGGCCGGCGCAGCCGGGTCAAACACCTCCGCCGCCGGGCGGGAGCCGGTGTAGACCTCGTGCCCATCCGGGCTGCCGGCAAAGATGGGCGGCAGCGCGGCATAAAACTGCGCCAGGCGCTTATAGCCAAAATCGTCGTCAAACACACACGGCAGCGTGCCGGTGCGCGCGTCGTCCACACGGCGCCACGCCCAGATGCGCGGGCAGTGCGCCTGCACCGGCGCGCCCTCTACGACCGGCGCATTTTCCGTCATCAGGTAAAACAGCGGCGAAAGCGCGCTGGCCAGGCGCAGCTTGTTCACAAAATCCTGTTCGTTTTGGTAGTCGATGCTGACCTGCGTGGAGGCCGTCTGGCGCATCATGAACACCGGCGCTTTGCCGAGCGAGCGGAAGTAGCGGTCCATCATAACGTAGCGCATTTTGTCGATCAAAACGCATTCAGAGGCCAGTGAAGCCGGGCTCACGCCGAATGTGACCAGGCGCACGCCGCGCTTTTGCAGCGGCTGTGCCAGCATGGACGCAAACTGATTATAGATCTGCCGGATCTCCGCCACAGACGAGACCGGGCGGATGCTGACCTCCAGCTGCGCCGACGGCTCCAGCGTCAGCGAAAAATCCTGGCCAAAAAGGCCGCTGACGCCGCCGTCCAAAAAGCGCGTGCACGTCTCAAACTGCCAGGCAACATCCTCCAGCAGCGCGCGCACGCCGTCGTCATAATAAAGGCGCCGGCCGTTTACAGCCGACAGGGCAAAATGTTCCAGTTCCAGCCCAAGGCGCATCGGCGCCGACGGCCGTTCGCCGCTTTGAAATAGGCGGATCAGTTCTTTTTCTATCGTACGCATAAAAACCCCTATTCTTTCCTTTAAAATACTATACACTTTCCGCCGCCATTTATCAAGAAAAAATGCGCACCGCGCCCCATTTTGGCACAAAAACCGCACATTTTGCTGCCTTTTTTCGCAATTTGTCGGCCGAAGCAGCCGCGCCGGGGCGCAAAGCGCAAACTTACGGCGCCATCCACTTGATTTTGGCGCAAAAGTCTGTTATAGTCGTAAAAAAGGAAAAACGGCCTTTCGTTCACAATTTTTAGAATAAAAATTCACCTGGAAAGTATGAATTTTGTACAAATTCGGTTTATAATACCTTTCACAACACAATAAGGAAGAGAAAATGATCAAAAACCCGTACAAGGTACTCGGTGTGCCCGACGGCGCCGACATGGACACCGTGACGGCCGCCTACAAAAAACTGGCCAAAAAATACCACCCCGACCTGAACCCGAACGACAAGGCGGCCGCAGCCAAAATGGCCGAGATCAACGCCGCCTACGACCAAATCAAAAACGGCACGGCCGGCGGTGCGCAGACAGACCCGTTCACCGGGCGGCGCAGAAGCGGCGCGGCCTCCGGCACCGACTACCTGAAGAGCGTGCAGTCGTTTTTGATGCACGGGCAGTACCAGCAGGCGCTGAACCTGCTGAACAATATTGAAGACCGAGGCGCGCGCTGGCACTACCTGGCGGCCGTGGCCTACTCGGGCCTGCAAAACCGAAACGAGGCCGTGCGCCACGCCAAGGCAGCCTGCGACATGGAGCCGAACAACGCCACCTACCGCAGCGCCTACGAACTGTCT
>URDW01000020.1 GCA_900546735.1 uncultured Oscillospiraceae bacterium | reverse complement strand
GCAAGCTGCGTATCATTCGTGATGCCTTTTTTATTTCCCTGTGCAAAAGGCATCCCTCATTCGCTCCGCTGCCCCTCCTCTCCACGCAAAATCTTTGCTTCGCAAACCTTTTGCGTGGTTTTTCGTTTATATTTGGCTTTTTAAAAAGCGCCACCCTGTTTCGACAGGTTCCATGCAAGCTGCGTATCATTCGTGATGCCTTTTTTATTTCCCTGTGCAAAAGGCATCCCTCATTCGCTCCGCTGCCCCTCCTCTCCACGCAAAATCTTTGCTGCGCAACCTTTTGCATGGTTTTTTACATTTTGCGCCGCATGCCGAATATGCAAAAAAACAGCTGTTTTAGAAGATGATTTTTGCAAAAATTGCATTCTTTGTTGCCGCACGGTATAATAAAAGCGGCATCGTGCCGCACAAATTCGCAAAGGGGATGCAAAGATGAAAAAGTCTGTTATAAAAATCATTGCCGCAGCGGCTGCGGCGGCAGCCGTGGCGGCGATCGGGCTTTGCGCCTGCAGCCGCGTGAAAACGCCGAAAGCGAACAAATCGCTCGACCTGACCGGTATGGAACTGGTGTTTGAAGACGATTTCAACGGTGAACTGGACACCGGCGTTTGGGACACTGCCGGTGATGCCGGCGTACGCCGCGGCGGTTACTGGGACCCGGCGCAGTGCTTTACGCAGGACGGCAACCTGATCATCCGCACCGAGTACAAAGGCAACGGCGCCTACGGGCCGGGCTGGTACACCGGCACCTGTTCCAGCCGTGCGCTGAAGGAATTTACCTACGGCTACTTTGAAGTGCGCTGCAAGGCGCCGGCCGCCGAAGGGCTTTGGAGCGCATTCTGGCTGCAGTCGCCGACAATGACCGACGAAATACAAGACGGCAAAAACGGCGCCGAGATTGACATTATGGAATCGCCCTACTACAACGACCCGAAGAAACCGGCCAAAAAATACCGCAACACCACGCTGCACACCGTGCACACAGGCGGCTACGGCGAAAAGCACCGATCCAAAACCTCCGGCGAATACCGGGTAGACCACGACATGTACAGCGAGTTCAACACCTACGGCCTGCTGTGGACAAAGGACGAATACGTCTTTTACATCAACGGCAAAGAAACGTGGCGCACCAAGTTCGGCGTGTCGCAGGTGCCGGAATTCCTGTGGCTCTCGGTGGAGATCGCCGGCGAGGGCGACAGCGCCGACCCCGAAAACGCCGGCAACGAATTCACCTGGGCGGGCGACATCCGCAACAACCCGGACTCCGCCATGCCGGCCGACTTTGTGGTGGACTACGTCCGCGTATACCAGCCGGTGCAAAGCCAATGAGCCAAACGGCAGCAAAACACCCCGGTTCACAGTGAACCGGGGTGTTTTTGTAATATTCAGCTGTAAAAGGCTTATTTCGCCGATTCGGCAACAGCCACTGCGCAGGCAACGGTTGCGCCGACCATCGGGTTGTTGCCCATGCCGATCAGGCCCATCATTTCCACATGCGCCGGCACAGAGGAAGAACCTGCAAACTGTGCGTCGCCGTGCATGCGGCCCATGGAGTCGGTCAGGCCGTAAGAAGCCGGGCCTGCCGCCATGTTGTCGGGGTGCAGCGTACGACCCGTGCCGCCGCCGGAAGCCACCGAGAAGTAGGACTTGCCGTTTTCCAGGCACCACTTTTTGTAGGTGCCGGCCACCAGGTGCTGGAAGCGGGTGGGGTTGGTGGAGTTGCCGGTGATGGAAACGTCCACATGCTCGTGCTTCATGATGGCAACGCCCTCCAGCACGTCGTTCGCGCCGTAACAGAGCACCTTGGCTTTTTCACCGTCGGAGAAAGCGCGGGTCTCTTCGATCTTCAGCTCGCCGGTGTAGAAATCGTAATCCGTCTTCACATAGGTGAAGCCGTTGATTCTGGAGATGATATAGGCAGCGTCTTTGCCAAGGCCGTTCAGGATGACCTTCAGGGGTTCCTTGCGGACCTTGTTGGCCGTTCTGGCGATACCGATCGCGCCCTCAGCCGCCGCAAAGGATTCGTGGCCGGCCAGGAAAGCAAAGCACTTGGTTTCGTCTTTCAGAAGCATGGCGCCCAGGTTGCCGTGGCCGAGGCCGACGTTTCTCTGCTCGGCAACAGAGCCGGGCACGCAGAACGCCTGCAGGCCGATGCCGATGGCGGCCGCCGCGTCAGAAGCGCTCGTGATGCCTTTTTTCAGCGCTACGGCTACGCCGAGCGTGTACGCCCAGGAGGCGTTTTCAAAAGCGATCGGCTGCACGCCTTTTACGATGGCGTTCACGTCGATGCCTTTCGATAAACAAAGGTCTCTTGCCTCTTCGAGCGACGCAAGGCCGTACTCGGCAAGACATTTTTCGATTTTGGCAAGTCTTCTTTCCTTGCCCTCAAACATTACATCGTTTGCCATTTTCCTGTCCTCCTGCTCTTATTCTTTTCTCGGGTCGATGTATTTCACCGCGTCGTCATAGCGGCCGTACTGACCGATGTTGTTCTTGTAAGCCTCGTTCGGTTCCACACCGTTTCGGATGTCTTCGAGCATTTTGCCGACTTTGACGAACTTGTAGCCGATGACCTCGCCCTCTTCGTCCAGGCCCATGCTGATGACATAGCCCTCGGCCATTTCCATGTAGCGAACGCCCTTGAGCTTGGTGGAGAACATGGTACCCACCTGGCTGCGCAGGCCTTTGCCCAGGTCTTCCAGCGCGGCGCCGACGACCAGACCGCCCTCAGAGAAAGCCGACTGCGAACGGCCGTAGGCAAGCTGCTTGAACAGCTCGCGCATAGCCACGTTGATCGCGTCGCACACAAGGTCGGTGTTCAGGCACTCAAGCAGTGTTTTGCCGGGCAGGATCTCGGCGGCCATAGCGGCCGAGTGCGTCATGCCGGAGCAGCCGAGCGTTTCGACCAGCGCCTCTTCCACAATGCCGTTTTTCACATTCAGGGTCAGCTTGCAGGCGCCCTGCTGCGGCGCGCACCAGCCCACGCCGTGGGAAAAGCCGCTGATGTCCTTAATGTCATAAGACTTGACCCACTTGCCCTCTTCCGGGATCGGGGCAGGACCGTGATGCGGCCCTTTTTTGACGGTACACATCTGTTCAACTTCGTTTGAATAAGTCATGAAAATAACTCCTTTCAAATTGTTTGATTCTAAATAAATCTGGTAATTATTATACCCAACTTGTCCGCTGTCTTCAATACTTTTGCTTATTTTTTTTATTTTTCAACATATATCTGCAAATTTCAGACGGATTTTTATTGCAACTTGCAACGGCGCGTGAATTTTGTTATACTATTCACAAAGGGAGTGAAGAAAATGAAAATCCGATCCGGCTTTGCCATCCGCCAGATCGCCGGCAGCAACATTGTGGTGCCCGTCGGCCAGAATTCGCTGGACTTCAACGGCATGATCACCTTGAACGACACAGGCGCCTTTTTGTGGAACACGTTTCAGCAGGACACCACGGTGGAGGCGGCGGCCAAAGCGCTGACCGAAGCGTACGAGGTGGACCTTGCCCGCGCACAGGAGGATGTAAAAAAGTTTACAGACCTGCTGCGTGAAAACGCCCTGCTGGAAAACTGACAAAACCCAAGAGCAGCCGCACAAAAGTCAAAATTTTATCTTCGCCAGACCGGCCGGGCGCCCCGGCCGCACGGCGCACACGCTTTACAATATTTTTGCAGCAAAAAAGCCCCTGCAAAGAGGGGCGTTGTTTTTAAATACCGCAAAGACCACAACAGGCAAAAAAATTGTGAAGGATGGTGTGTTTATCATTAAGGAGATAAAAAAACCTGAAGCAGCACTTTGCGGCCTGCTCACCGCCAACAGCATAACGCTGTTGACACCTAGTATTATATATTGTAAAATTATAGTAAGCAATAGTCAGATGGAAAAATTTGTAATTAATTTAACATAAATTAATAAAACGTTCATAAAAATTGCCTTTCCGGGCAAATACGGGGGATTTTGACTTATGCGAAACACAAAGGATTTACGAATTCTGAAAACAGAACGGGCGATCCACGAGGCCTTTTTTTCGCTGATGAAAAAAAACGGGTTTGAAAAAATCAGCGTAAAAGACATTTCGGACGCCGCAATGATCAGCCGCAACACCTTTTACCTGCACTACAGCGACAAATACGACCTGCTGGAAAGCGTGTGCAAAAGCATGATCGACAAGCTGCTCGAAAAGGTGTTCAACGAAGTGCTTAAGATCGGCGACTTTACGATGGATTACAACATCAACAGCCTGACCAGCGTGTTTATGGTAGCGAACGATGTGATCTCGGAAGACCTGGAAAATTACAGGATCCTGATCGAGAACAACCGCGCCCAGGTCTTTTTGAACAAGCTGGCCGAGACGTTTTACGAGTCGCTCAAATACATACAAAGCGACATTGAGGGCCTTTCCGAATATTCCCTGCACTACATTACGGGCGGCCTTGTGTACACCATGGTCTACAAAATCAAAAGCGGCGACACGGAAAACAACCACAACATTGCCGAGGCGTTTGTGCGCATGCATTTCGGCACGCTGACCGAATTCATAAAAACCTACAAAAAAAAGAAAGCTGAACTGGCTCCATGAGCCGAAAGCGCACCAAAGCGGCCGGCAAAAAGGTCAAGCACATACGCCGCCGGCCGAAGGATCTGCCGATCGTGGCGAGGCTGTTCATTTCCAACGTGTGCATGATCCTGATCCCGACGGCGATCCTGATCGCCGTCTCCCCGCTGCTGTTCTCCAACAGCTCGAGCGACGCCTACCTGAGCGCGCTGAGCGCCGCCTCCAACACCTACGGCAGCTATTCCCAGATGCAGTGGGACTACATCACGAACGAAATTTTGGAGCAGGCCGCCGAACAGGACATGGAACACCTTGAAAATTATGCGGCAGACGCCGAGGCGCTGGGCGCCATTGTGAGCGTTTCGGAAAACAGGCACACCATTTACACCACAGCCGGTACCACCGACCGGGAAGTGTACCGCCAGGCGGCCGATTTGGCCGGCAAGCCCGACGAGGGCAACTGGTTCTACTTTGGTGAAAACGGCCTGGCCATTGTGCGCCAAAGCGAAAACAGCGGCCCGGTTTACCATGTGGTCATTGTGAACGAAGCGTTCAACCTGCGCGGCCCCGCCTCTGAGGAGACGACCGGCTATGAAATGACCGTGCGCTCCATCGTAGTCAGCGCCATCATTGCCGCCGTGTTCATGGTGGCCATGCTGATCGTGACCGCTGTAACGGCCGCCACGATCCGCAACCCGATCAAAAAGCTGAAAAAAGGCGTTGAAGAGGTAGCGGCCGGCAATTTGTACTATGCGATCGACTACAACAGCACGAATGAGCTTGGCCAGACGGCCGAAGCATTCAACCTGATGCGCATGCAGCTGATCGAAGCCACCGAGCTGCAAAGCGAACGCGAAAAAGCGCAGAAAGAGATGATCGCCGGCGCGGCGCACGACCTGCGCACGCCGCTGACCTCCATTAAAGGTTATGTAGAGGGGCTGCGCGACAACATTGCCGACACACCGGAAAAACGCGCGCAGTACCTGAAGATCATCTACAACTCCACGCTGGACATGGAAAAGCTGCTGGACGACCTGCTGACCTACTCCAAGCTGAACCTGAGCACCATTGTGCTTACGCCGAAGAAGATCAAGATCTGCGAATACATGGCCGACTGCACAGACGAGCTGAAAGAGCAGCTGGCCGCCAAAGACTTTCGCGTGCGTTTTTTCTCCTACTGCAAAGACGACGTGTGCGTGATGCTGGACCCCGACAATTTTGCCCGCGTGATCCGCAACATCGTCTCCAACAGCGTAAAGTACCGCAGTGAAAACACGCACGGCGAGCTGGAGTTCCGGCTGACACAGTACACGCGCACCGTGCTGCTGGAGATCGCCGACAACGGCATCGGCGTAGACAAGGAAGAGCTTTCACGCATTTTTGATTCGTTTTACCGCGCCGACAAGGCGCGTACACGCAGCGACTCGGCCAGCAAAAATTCCAGTGGGCTGGGGCTTGCGATCTGCAAGCAGATCGTTACGCTGCACGGCGGCTCCGTTTGGGCCACCAGCGAAAAAGGACAGGGACTGACCATTCACATTTCCCTGCCGATCGAAAAGGAAGAGGATAATGAGCACGATTCTGATCATTGAAGACGACCAAAACATCCGCGCGCTGGAAAGCGACTATCTGAACGCGGCCGGCTACACGACCATCTGCGCTGCAGACGGCAGCGAGGGACTGCGCCGCGCGCTGGAAGAGAACGTGGACCTGATCATTCTGGATATCATGATGCCCGGACTGGACGGGTTTGACGTGTGCCGCGGCATCCGCGCCGAAAAAGACATTCCGATCATCATCGTCAGCGCACGCAAGGAGGATTTTGACAAGATCAACGCCCTTGGCATCGGCGCCGACGACTACGTTGTCAAGCCGTTCAGCCCCGGCGAACTGGTGGCGCGCGCCAAAGCGCACCTGGCCCGCTACGAGCGCCTGACCGGCGGCAAAATACCGGGCGATGAGCTGCGCGCCGGGCCGCTGACCATCCACAAAAAAGCCAGGCGCATGTTCATCAACGGCAAGGAACTGACGTTTACGAACAAGGAGTTCGACCTGCTCACCTTCTTGGCCGAGCACCCGAACACGGTGTTTACCAAAGACGAGCTGTTCAACAGCATCTGGGAATCTGACCCGATGGGCGAAACTTCGACCATCACCGTACACATCAACCGCATCCGCGACAAAATCAAAGAGCTCGACGAGCCGAGCGCCTTTATTGAAACGGTTTGGGGCTCCGGCTACCGCTTCCGCAGCTGATATGGATTTTGACTGTGAAAGCTGCCGCTGGGCAGCAGAGGACGAGGAGACCGGCGAGCTTTACTGCACGCTGGAGCTGGACGAGGACGATATGGCCGCCCTGCTGTTTGAAAAACCGAAGAGCTGCCGCTACTACCTGCCCGACCCGGGCGAATACGGCATTGTGCGGCACCAGAATTAAAAGAATCGGCAGTTTTCTGCCGATTTTTTATAATCCTTTAATACCTTTTGCCGTGAGCCATGATGCAAGTGAAGCGGCCTTACCAGCTTTCCACCACAGACGGCGCGGCGAAAATTTCATCGAGCCGCTTTAAAAACGGCGCCACATCGCCGAAGTCGCACACACGGTGGTCAAACGCAATGGTGATGGGCAAAATGCTTCTGACCCCGATCTCCTTGGTGCCGTCGGCCCAGTGCACAACGGACGGCCGTTCCTGCACGGCGCCGATCGCAAACGCCGCGACCTGCGGCGGAATGATCTCCAAAAGCGTGCACTGCCCCGTCTGCGCCCGGTAAACGGAACCAAGGTTAGACACGGTGACCGTGCCCTGCTCCAGATCCTTTGCCGTTAGGCGTTCACTTTCCGGCACGGCCATGTAGGCGCGCTTGGCGCCGCCGTGCAGCGTGCGCACGCGGTGGCGGCCGGTCTTGGAGCCGAGCAGCCGAAAGGCGGCCTGCAGCACGCGGCCGTGTTTCAGCCCGTTCAGCGTGTTTTGCAGGCTGACGTCGTACATGGCCTGGCTGAAATCGGTATTTTCCGCGCGGCGGCGGATGTCGCCTACGGCCTGCGTCAGTTCATCCAGGCTTTTGCTGCCGCAGTCGGGCAGCTTGACGGTCATCATCTCGCCGCCCGGCAAGATCATCGGCATGGAGATGTCGATGTTTTCAAACGTGTCGATGCGCCCGCGCACCAGACGGCGCTGAAACGTGAGGTGTGCATTCAAAATCGGCGCGGCTTTCAGGCCCTCACAAATGACCTTGAGCAAAATGGTGTTCAGCGTGGCGTGCTGTGCGTGCCGGGCGTTGCGCCGGCGGCAGGCCTGTAAAAACGAAGTTACGTCTGCCTCATAAACATAAGTGCAGTGCGGAATGGTGCGCCAGCTTTCGCTGGTCATGTTGGCCACGATCTTGCGCTGGATACCGAAATGGATGGTGTCGCGCACAGTTCCCGTGCGGGGCGCACCGGCCGTTTTTTCGGCCGCCGGCTGCACCGCGGCGCCGCTTGCTGCCCGCTTGCCGGGTCGCGAAGCGGTATCGGCGCTTCTATCGGCAGGACGCTTTGTTTTATAATGAACCGGCATGCCGGATGCTTTGGCACAGACATGCTGGGAATCAACTTTATTTTTTGCGATCTGGTACATATTGCTTCACTCCTATAGAATAATGGATCGCCGGCATGCGGCCGGTATGAGATCGCCCGCTGGGGCTGGTAAAAGTTTCCTTTTGCTGCAGCGAGTTCATTGTATACCCGGCGGGCCGAAAAGTCACCCTACTGATGCGCGCAGGCACTCTACGCTTTCGTTTTGCGCCTCTCCTGCAGCGCTGCCACACCAATAGAAAGGATGAAAAACATGGAAAAAATCGCGGTCAGCGCCTGCCTTCTGGGCGTAAACTGCAAATATTCCGGCGGCAACAACAAAAACGAGGATGTGCTGAAACTGGCCGAGAAATTCGAGCTGGTGCCGGTGTGCCCCGAGTCCTACGGCGGCCTGCCCATTCCGCGCGAGCCGAGCGAGCTGCGCGGCGGCCGCGTGTGGTCGAAAAGCGGAAAGGACGTGACGGCCGCTTTTGAAGCCGGCGCGCAAAAGGCGCTGGAAAAAGCGCTGGCAAACGGCTGCCGCACCGCCGTGCTCAAGGAGCGCAGCCCGTCGTGCGGATCCGGCAAAATCTACGACGGCACGTTTACCGGCACACTGACCGACGGCAGCGGCGTTGCAGCCGCTTTGTTCGCCGAAAACGGCATTGCCGTGCTGGGCGAGAGCCGCGTGGGAGAGCTTTTGAGATGATTTTGACGAGACCGGCTTACTTCGGCCGCTTTGCCTGCCTGCAGGACAAGTGCCCCATGACGTGCTGCGCCGGGTGGGAGATCGCGGTGGACAGCGAAACGCAAAAACGCTGGAAACAGACGGGTGCGCCCTATGCGCAAACGGCCGCCGCTTCGGTAAAAGGCGGCGTTTTTCAGATGCAGGGCGGCGTCTGCGCCCACCTGGAGCACGGGCTGTGCCGCCTGCACGCCGAACTGGGCGAGGCCTGCACGCCGCTGACCTGCCGCCGTTTTCCGGTGTTTCACCACGACTTCGGCGGCCGTGTGGAAGAGGGGCTTTGCCTTTCCTGCCCGGCGGCGGCCGAGCTGATTTTTGACACGCCATGCGAACTGACCCAGACGGTAACGGACACGCCGCCGAGCCCGAACGACATTGACCCCGCGCAGTTTCTGCACCTGCTAAAAGCGCGCGGCGAACTGCTGCGGCTGTGCCAAGAAGGCACCGGCAAAAAGGCTTTGCTTTGCGCACTGTACCGGGCGGTATTTGGCAGCATGCCGGACATGGCCGCGCCGCAGGCTTCGGCCGCGCCGTTTGCCATGCTGAAAGAAAAGCTGTATTTATTAGACTATTCTGCGCAAAATTGTCGCGAACTCTACAAAGAGAGTCCGTCTCTACCGGCGGTAGAGTTTAAAAATCTCTTCTTTTATTACATTTTCCGCTACTTTCTGCTGCCGGCACTCGGCGAATGCAGCGAGCGGGCCATGGGGCGTTTTCTGCTGACAGCCCTTTTAGCCTGCGACCTGGCCGGGCGGGAAAATGCACCGGCCTTTGCCAAAGAGGCCGAACACTGCGACGAAAACCTGCGCCGCCTGCGGACAGAGGAAAGGCCGTTTCTTTCAGACGCTGCTTTACAAAGCATTATAGCGGCGTACCCGGCAGATCATGCCTGAAATTTTTAAAGAAAGTGTAAATTCTGCCAAAGCATGCACGATTTGACACAAACTTTACACACAAACCTTGCTATTTATGTTTTTTTATAGTATCATGTTAAAGTAAAAGCCGCTCTTTGCCGCGCGCAAAAGGCGGTATTTATAAATTTATAAAGGAGTAAGAAATGAGCGAATATAACCAGGATTACGACGCCGACGAAGTCATCAACGACTTTAAGGCAAAATTCAAATGGCCGAAAAGCGATGAGGTCGACGAGATGGTGGCCCCGGCCAAGGTGCCGCTGAAGCTGCTGCTGTCGCTGCTGATCACCATCGTGGGCGGCGCGGTCGTTTACTACTTTATGCTGCCGCCGTTCAATTTCAAAAGTCTCGACATGTACCTGTACCTGCTGGTGCTGCTGGTGCTGTTCTGGGGGTCGTTTACGCTGCTGTGCCGCACCAAGACACACCCCGAGTACAAGCCGTACATTCAGAAAAAAAGCCGCTACCCGCTGATCATTGCCGCCGTGGTGGCCGTGGCCATCGGCATCGGCGCGCTGACCGGCGTAACGCTTTTCCGCGCCAAGGACTATTCCGAACTGATCACCGTGGAACAGCGCAATTTCCAGGATGATTTCAAATCCATCAGCTACATGAACGCGCCAAGGCTGGACGCCTCCACCTCTTACACACTGGCCGACCAGCAGCTGGGCTCGCTGGCCGACTACAAGTCGCAGTATGTGGTGACGAACGACACGAACCAGATCAACTTAAACGACCGTCCGGTGCGCGTGGCCTACCTTTCCTACGCCAGCGTGTTCAAGTGGTTCAACAACACCAAAGACGGTATACCGGCCTACATGATCATTGACGTGGTGTCGCAGAACGTGCAGGCTGTAACACTGGACGAGGGGATCAAATACTCGCCGAGCGAGCTGTTTAACGAAAAGCTGATCCGCCACCTGCGCTTCCAGTACCCGACCTATATGATGGACACCCCGCGGTTCGAGATCGACGACGACATGAACCCGTACTGGATCACCGCCGTGCTGGACAAGACGATCGGCCTGTTCGGCGGCACCGACGTGAAGGGCGCCATCATCACCGACGCAGTGACCGGTGAAAGCACCTACTACCCCATCGGCGAAGTGCCCACCTGGGTAGACAAGGTCTATTCTGACGAGCTGCTGCTGCAGCAGTACAACTACTACGGCAAGCTGCAAAACGGCTTCTGGAACTCGCTGATCTTCCAAAACGACGTGAACGTGGCCTCCGACGGCAACGGCTACATTGCGCTGGAGGACGACGTTTGGTTCTACACCGGCGTGACCTCGCCGCAGAGCGACGCCTCGAACTTCGGCTTTGTGCTGATCAACCAGCGCACCAAGGAAGTGCGTTACTACGAAAACGGCGGCGCGATGGAGAGCGGCGCGATGGGCTCTGCACAGGACGCACTGCAGAACTACAACTACCAGGCGTGCTTCCCCATCCTTTTAAGCATTGACGGCTACCCGACCTACTTCATGAGCCTGAAGGGCAGTGAAAACACCGTTAAAGCCTACGCCTTTGTCAATTTGGAAGACAAAACGATCGTGGGCACCTGCGTGCTCAGCGACGCGGCCTCAGACGACGAGGCGGTGGAGACGGCCGTGCGCAATTACCTGGCCGCGATGGAGGCGAAGGGCAAAGAGATCTCCCACCCGAACCAGACGGACGGGACCCCGCAGGAGGATACAACGGCGATCGACCCGAACGGGCAGGTCAACCAGCCGACCGGCGGCACGGTGACCGGTAAGATCACCGACATCCGCACCGCCGTGATCGACGGCAACAGCCGCTACTACATTGCCGTGGACGGCGTGTATTACTACATCAACGCAGCCGACGAGGCCGGCGTGGTGCTTTTGAACACCGGCGACACCGTGACCGTAACGTTTGACGAAAACGCAAGCGGCAGCATGATCGCTGCAAAATCAGTTAACAAAGCTTAACAGGTGCACAAAATCATTACCTTATATAACACAAATAATACCGGCTGGTTTACAGCCGGTATTTTTCTGCGCGTTGCAAAACCTATTTCTTTTTGACCTGCACTGTCAAGCGCGTGATGTAGGCAGCCGCATCGTCGGTGACCAGACTGCCGATCAGGTAATCCTCATACACATCGCCGGCCGGCTGAAAACCGGCCGCAGCAATGCCGCGCAGAAAAAGCGGATAAGCAGACAAGACGCTGCCGTAAGTGCCGCGGTGGTAGTAAACAGCATAAGTGCCGGCCGGGCGGGGGGCGGCGCCCGGTTCCGTACTGGGCATAAACAACCGGTCCACACGGCCGAAACGGCCGGCCTGCAGATCATCAAACGCAATGACCGAGCCGATACACTCCGCCCCCATGGCCGAAGAACTGCGCATAAACTGCGCATAGATCTCCCACCAGCGGTCGTCCGACGTCTCCTGTGCGCCCGGGTTTTTATCACTGAAAAGGAATGTTGCTTCCGGCAGCGTACAGATCTGTGTTCGGTTCAAAACAGCCGTCTGCGCCTCTTCCAGGCGCTGCAGGTTCTGCGCAAACAGCCGCCTGATCTCACGCAGGCGGGCGATCTCCTCCTCCAGCCGCGCCATCTGCACCTGTGCCATTTCGGCAAACCCCTGCGGCGAAGTGTTTTGAAAATACCGGCGGATCTCCTCGATCGGCACGTTCATCTCCCGCAGCGACAAAATCGTGCCGAAGCGTGCGATTTGGGACGACGTGTAGCAGCGGTAGCCGTTTTCGCGCACAAAAGCAGGCGAAAAAAGCCCAATGCGGTCATAATAAAACAAAGTGTCTTTCTGAATGCCGAAATACCGGGCGAACGCACCGGTGGTATAGAGTTTTTCGCTCTTTCGCTCGTGATCATTCATAAAAAAACCTCTTGACTATGGAGTTGCTCTATAGTTTATACTTTTTAACCGGAAAATTCAAGCGCAGGAGGCGAAAATATGGATCACAAAACGCTTTTTTCAAAAACCAAACCGGTGCGGCTGTTCTTTATGGCCGCTATTCCAGGCTCTGTCGGCATGCTGGCCTCTTCGCTCTACCAGCTGATGGACGGCATTCTGGTCGGTCAGCTGCTGGAGGACTCGGCCTTTGCCGCACTGAACCTGGCCATGCCGTTCGTGATCGTCAACTTTGCCCTGGCCGACCTGATCGGCGTCGGCTCCTCGGTGCCGATCTCCATCCACCTGGGTGCCAAAAACGAAAAAAAGGCCAACAACATTTTTACCTGCGCCTGCATCATGATCGAGGCGGTGGGCGTGCTGTTTGGCGCAGCGCTTTACTTTGCCGCGCCGGCGCTGATCGGCCTGATGGGCGCCGAAGGCGAACTGGCCACGTTTGCCGTGCAGTACCTGCGTGTTTACGCGCTGAGCTCGCCGCTGACAACGATCATCTATGCCGTGGACAACTACCTGCGCATCTGCGGCAAGATCAAGGGCAGCATGTTTTTAAACATTATTATGTCTGCCCTGTGCGCCGGACTGGAATTTGTTTTTCTTTACTTTTTCAAATGGGGCATTTGGGGTGCGGCGCTCGGCACCTGCTGCGGCATGGCCGTCTGTGCCGTGATTGCCTTTTGGCCGTTTTTCCGCGGCAAAATGCAGCTGCGCTTCACAAGGCCGCAGTTTTCCATGCAGATGATAAAGCAGATCATGGCCTGCGGCAGCCCTGCCTTTTTAAACAACGTGGCCGGGCGTGTGACATCCGTGATCATGAACGCCATCCTGCTGCGCATGGGCGGCGCGGACGCCGTTTCCATCTACGGCGTGCTGATGTATGTGGACGGCTTTGTGCTGCCGCTGCTTTACGGCATGTGCGACTCGCTGCAGCCGGCCGTGGGCTACAACTGGGGCGCCGGCGACCGCCACCGCGTAAAAGCCATTGAAAAATGCTGCTACACTGCCGCATTGGTGCTTTCGGTAACGTCTGCCGCCGTCATCATGATTTTTCCAAAACCCATCGCCGGGCTGTTTATCAGCGGCGGACAGACGGCACTGCTCGACGCCGCTGCGCCTGCGCTGATGCTGTTTGGACTGACTTACATTACCCGCTGGTTCTCGTTTGCCACACAGAGCTTTATGGCCGCCATCGAAAAACCGGGCGCCGCCTCCGCGATTTCCGTGGCGACTGCGCTCATCTTCCCGCTGATTTTCATCGGCGTGCTGTGGCCGTTCGATCTGACCGGCCTTTGGCTGAACATGCCGGCCACCTCACTGGCCGCCGGCGCACTTTCCGCCGTACTGCTTGTGCTCTTTTTTAAAAAGCAAAAAAAGACGGGCTCCAACAGCCGCTCGGCCGGCCGGTAAAAATCTTTTTGCTGCAGCCGACGGCATAAATCGCCGTTTTTCGCAGGTGTGTCCATCTTTTTGTGCTTATTTCCCGGTGTTTTTGCTTTTTTTACAAAAAGGCATTTACAAATCGGCGTTTTTGTGTTATTTTATATTTGTTCTTATACCATACCAAGAACAATTAGGTTGCTACAACAAGGTAGCAGACCGAAAAGCTCTGACGGTTCGCTACGGCGGACCGTCATCTTTTTTTACCATTTTTTAAGCGGAAGGATGGAAAATCATGAAGTACGGGATCGGACTGGACTGCGGCATTTCCTCGGTGGGATTTGCCGCAATGGAACTGGATGAAAACGACGAACCCAGGCGGATCATCAAACTGGGATCACGCGTGTTTGACAAGGCCGAAAATGCCAAAGACGGCGCCTCGCTGGCCGCGCCGCGCCGCGCGGCACGCAGCCTGCGCCGAAGAGTGCGCCGCCATCAACACCGGCTGGAGCGTATCCGCCGTCTGATCGTGACCAGCGGCCTTTTGCACGAGGAAGAACTTGCGCATTTGTTTGACGGACAGCTGGACGACATCTATATGCTGCGCACCAAGGCGCTGGACGCAACATTGACCAGCACTGAATTTGCCCGCGTACTGATCCATCTGGCACAGCGGCGCGGATTTCGCTCCAACCGCAAATCAGACGCTGCCGACAAGGAGGCCGGCAAGCTTTTAAACGCCGTCAGCGAAAACCAAAACCGCATGCAGAAAAGCGGCTGGCGCACGGTGGGCGAAATGTTTTATAAAGACGAGGCCTACGCCGACTGCAAACGCAACAAAGGCGAAAACTACGCAAACACCGTTTCGCGCGATATGGTGGAGGACGAGATCCACAAAATTTTTTCTGCGCAGCGCGCAAACGCCAGCCCTTACGCCGGCCAAGATTTTGAAAATGACTACACCGCCATCGTCCTTGCACAGCGGTCGTTCGACGAGGGGCCGGGCGCCGGCCCGGCAAATGCGCCGAGCCCCTATGCCGGCAACCAGATCGAGCGGATGATCGGCCAATGTACGCTTATTCCGGAAGAAAAGCGTGCGGCAAAAGCGACGTATTCCTTTCAGGTATTCAACCTTTGGCAAAAGATCAACCACATGCGCATTGAAGCGCCGCAAAATACACGAGCACTGACCGGTGAAGAACGCGCGCGAATTTTTGAGTTCTGCCACAAATCGCCCGGCACGACTTACGCAAAACTGCGCAAGCTGCTGGAACTGACCGATGAAGAGCGCTTCAACATCTCCTACGGTTTTAAAGAACGCGATGAGGTGGAGAAAAAAGCCAAGTTCGACTTTTTAAAAGCCTACCACCAGGTGCGCAAAACGCTGGATAAGCTTTCCAAAGGACTGATTTCCAAACTGTCGAACGATACGCTCGACGCCATCGGATATGCCTTTACCGCGTATAAAAACGATGACGACATCCTTGCCTATTTAAGCCAAAACGAAACGGCTGCGCACGAACTAACGCACGAAATGACCGCGCAGCTGCTGACAATGCCGTCCTTCTCCGGCTTCGGCCATATTTCCGTCAAGGCATGTCAAAAGCTGATATCGCACCTACAGCAAGGCATGACCTACGACAAGGCCTGCGAAGCGGCCGGGATCGATTTCCACGGCCATAACCGCGGCGAAAAGCAGAAATACCTGCCGCCGATCAACCCAAACGACGACGAAAACGAACTGAACGACATCACAAACCCGGTGGTTCGCCGCGCCGTGGCGCAGACGATCAAAGTCATCAACACCCTGATCCGTGAGATGGGCGAAAGCCCCAGCTACATCAACATCGAACTGGCCCGCGAACTTTCCAAAACCTTTGAAGAGCGCCGCGACATTGAAACCGCACAGTCAAAAAACGCCGCCAAAAACGCCCAGGCTGTTGCCTTTTTGCGGGAAAACTGCCGCATACTCTCCCCCACCGGGCAGGACATTCTCAAATACCGCCTGTGGATCGAGCAGGGCGAGATAGACCCCTATACACAAAAAAAGATCCGGTTAGAAGATGCGTTTGGCCGCAACAGCCTGTACGACGTGGACCACATCGTGCCTTACAGCATCAGCTTTGACGACAGCTTCAACAACAAGGTGCTGACCCACCAAAACGAAAACCGCACAAAGGGCAACCGCCTGCCCCTGGCCTATATGCCCACTGAACGGCAAAATGATTTTAAAGTTTGGGTCATGAACCACATGAAGAGCAACCCCAAAAAGCGGCGCAACCTGTTGAAAGAAAAAATCAGCGACAACGATATAAAAAGTTTTCGCGAACGCAATTTAAACGACACAAAGTACCTGAGCCGCGTGCTTTACAACTATATCCGCGACCATTTGGCCTTTGCAGATTACAAAGACCGCAAAAACCATGTCCGCGCCGTAAACGGTGCGATAACCAGCTATATGCGCAAACGCTGGGGCATCCGCAAGATCCGTGAAAACGGCGACCTGCACCACGCCGCCGACGCGGCGGTGATCGCCTGTGTGGACGAAAAAATGATTCAAAAAGTCAACCGTTACAGCAAAATGAAAGAACTGCAGTACTGTGACACACCTGACGGCTCTGCCGCGTTTGACGAAGAGACCGGCGTTGTCCTCAGCGAGTTTCCGCAGCCGTACCCGCATTTCCGCCACGAGCTGGAGGCGCGCCTGCTGGACAGCCGCGAACTGATGCAAAAAGCGCTTTGCAAGCTGCCGAACTACAACTGGGACGAGATCGAGGCGGCCAAGCCGGCCTTTGTGTCGCGCATGACGAACCACAAGGTGACCGGCCAGGCGCACCTGGACACCATCCGTTCCGGCAAAGAACCCGGCTGCACCATTACCAAAACGGCGCTGAACGCCCTGAAGCTGGATAAGAACGGCGAGATCCAAAATTACTATAACCCCGACAGTGACCGGCTGCTGTACGAAGCGCTGAAAGCCCGTCTTTTGGCCTTTGGCGGCGACGGAAAAAAGGCGTTTCCACCCGGCTTTGTATTGCACAAGCCGAAAGCCGACGGCAGCGACGGGCCGGCCGTCAAAAAAGTAAAACTCATCGAAAAAGCCTCGCTGACCGTGCCGGTGCGCAGCGGCCACGGCGTGGCGGCCAACGGCGACATGGTGCGTATCGACGTGTTTTATGTGCCGGGCGACGGTTACTACTTTGTGCCGATCTATGTTTCTGACACCGTTAAGCCGGAACTGCCGAATAAGGCGTGTGTGGCTTTTAAACCCTATGAAGAGTGGAAGGAAATGAACGACAAAAACTTCCTGTTCTCGCTTTATAACAATGATCTAATCAAAGTAAAGGCAAAAAAGAATATGACACTTTCCGTAAAACTTAAAGGTAGCACATTGCCCGATAAATTATACGGAAACGATATGTTTCTATACTATAATTCTGCTGGTATTACTATAGCAACCATCAGTGTCGAAAGCCATGACGGTGCATACGGTATCAGCAGCATGGGTATCAAAACACTGGTCAGCATAGAAAAATACACGGTCGATGCGATCGGCAACATCCACAAGGTGCAAAAGGAACCGCGCCAGACGTTTGACCGAAAGGCCAGGTGAGTTTTGTGCCCTACAGAAGCCTGTTTATTACCAACCCGGCCGGGCTGCGGCTGAAAAACAACCAGCTGACTGTAGACAACGGCGAGACCTTTACCTTTCCGGTAGAGGATCTGCGCGCCGTCGTCATAGACGAGCCGGCGGCCACCCTTTCGGCCAGGCTGATCAGCTTTTTAGCCGAAAACGGCGTTTGCCTGATTTTTTGCAACGAAAAGCACATGCCCTGTGCCCAGCTGACGCCGAGTGGCGCACACTGCCGGCTGGCCAAACGGCTGCGCACACAGACCACACAGTCCCTGCCCAAACAAAAACGGCTTTGGCAGCAGATTGTTGTGCAAAAAATCAAGAACCAGGCCGCTTGCCTGGCGCTGAACCACAAGACCGAAAGTGAAAAACTGACGGCGATCGCCGCGCACGTGCCCTCCGGCGACACCACGAACCGCGAGGGCTACGCGGCCGCCGTTTACTTTAAAGCGCTGTTTGGCAAAGACTTTACACGCGAGGACGACAACATCATCAACGCCGCGCTCAACTACGGCTATGCAGTCACACGCGCCTACCTGGCGCGTACACTGGCCGTTTACGGACTGGAGCCGGCCGTGGGCATACACCACTGCAGCCAGCTGAACGCCTTTAACCTGGCCGACGACATGATCGAACCGTTTCGCCCGGCGGTAGACCTGTATGTAGCACAGCACTGGAAAAGCTGGGACTGTTTCGGTACGGTACAGCGCGCCGAACTGGTGCGGCTGCTGAACTGCATAAGCGCGGTAGACGGTGCACGCTGTTCCCTGGCGCACGCGGCAGAACAAGCCGTGCAAAGCCTGGTGACAGCTTTGGAAAGCGAAGAACGCACACCGCTGAAGCTGCCGGCACTGCTGCCGACCGATTACTTTAACTATGACTAAATTTATGCGCATGCTTGTGTTTTTTGACCTGCCGGTCAAGGAAAAAGCCGCTCAAAAAGCGGCCGCAAAATTCAGGAATTTTCTTTTGAAAGACGGCTACCAGATGCTGCAGTATTCTGTATACACGCGCGTGTGCAACGGTTACGACACCGTAAGGACGCACGAAAAACGCCTGCGCGCCAACCTGCCGCCGAATGGTTCCGTGCGCCTTTTGACGATTACGGAAAAGCAGTACGGCAGCATGGAGATCCTATTGGGCGAACTGCAGCAGAGCGACACCCCGGCTGCCTACGAGCAGCTGACATTGCTGTAACAAAAAAGCAAAAAAAGAGCAGATTTTTAAAAAAATCTGCTCTTTTTTATTCCAAATTTTCCTGGAATATGGCTTGGTTCCCGTCTTTTTTCGTTCCCATAATTATACCATACCAAGAAAAATTAGGGAACTACAATTATGACGGGATACAAATGAATGGCGTGGCAATTATACCATACCAAGAAAAATTAGGGAACTACAATGCACGGCTTCGGCTGTTTCGTTTGCGGTTGATTATACCATACCAAGAAAAATTAGGGAACTACAATAAAATCGATTTTTTTCAAGACCTGTATATAATTATACCATACCAAGAAAAATTAGGGAACTACAATCTTTCATCCCGGCTCTCTTCGGCGCCGGCCATTATACCATACCAAGAAAAATTAGGGAACTACAATCGCAATCCCGTCCTGCCCTTGCAAGGCTTTATTATACCATACCAAGAAAAATTAGGGAACTACAATCAGCCATGCCTGTCTTGTTTTCTTATTTACATTATACCATACCAAGAAAAATTAGGGAACTACAATGTGCACATCGAAGAACACTATGGGTATGCGATTATACCATACCAAGAAAAATTAGGGAACTACAATCCAAGATCGTTACTGGTAGCCGGTACGTTCATTATACCATACCAAGAAAAATTAGGGAACTACAATTGTACTCCGTCTAATAAAAATTACTACTTCATTATACCATACCAAGAAAAATTAGGGAACTACAATTACCAGATGGATTCAGCATTTATAAGATTGATTATACCATACCAAGAAAAATTAGGGAACTACAATAACAACCATTTAAAAACGC
>URDW01000019.1 GCA_900546735.1 uncultured Oscillospiraceae bacterium | reverse complement strand
TCCACGCAAAATCTTTGCTGCGCAAACCTTTTGCGTGGCATTGCTAAAGACAGCCACTCCATCGTCGGAAGTGCGCTCATTCCACTGTTCCTCCTCTCCCCAGAAAAAGTTTGCGGTGCAAACTTTCCCCGGGGCCCCGTTTTTTGCAAGTTCCGTATCGCTTCGTCGGAACAAGTTCCGTATCGTTCGAGATGACTTTTTACAAAAGTCATCTCTCGCTCGCTCCACTGTTCCTCCTCTCCACGCAAAATCTTTGCTGCGCAAACCTTTTGCGTGGCATTGCTAAAGACAGCCACTCCATCGTCGGAACAAGTTCCATATCGCTTGTTCCGACTTTTTTATTTTTGAAAAAAGTCGGAAGTGCGCTCATTCCACTGTTCCTCCTCTCCCCAGAAAAAGTTTGCGAAGCAAACTTTTTTGGGGGCTCCGTTTTTTACGGACTTTGTATCGTTCGCGACGACTTTTTTTATACTGAAACGAAAAGTCGTCTCTCACTCACGCCGTCGCGCCTCCTCTCCACGCAAAATCTTTGCTGTGCAAACCTTTTGCGTGGTTTTTCGTTTCTATTTGCTCGTTTAAAAAACTCCCTGTTTCGGCAGGCTATCGTAGCTGCGTTTTTATTTTTGTGTAAAAGGCGTTCCCCGCTCGCTTTGCCGCGCTTCCTTTTCCCAAAAAGCTTTGCTGCACAATTTTTGCAGATGCGTTTGGCATATCGCACAAAAAACGGGCGTCTTTTTTGTGCGGTGTGCCAAACAAAGTTTGCCCGGCAGGGATTGACGGCACAGAGTACAAGCAGTATAATTACTTTTGACACTGTGTGATAAAAGTTGCATGACACATCTGTTTCGCGTTTTGCGCGTGGCCTTCAGAGAGGTCACCGCCGGCCAAGGTGATGAAGCGCACTTTTTGCTGTGTCGCCGGTTTTTGTTTTGGCGATCTTACCGGTCTTATGCGGTCACGCCGCACCGGAACGATCGCCTGACCTTTTCCGGGCCGGATGGTTCGGCGTGCTGCGCCGCACCGGGGCACGGCCGCATCCGCGCGCGTTTCGGTATAATAAAACATCACAGTTTTGCGGCGCGTTTTGCCGCAGGTTTGGAGGTGCGCTTTGCATCAGACACCGCTGGAACAGATCCGTATCCACAATTTTGCCAATTTGCTTGCCGTCATGCGCAAAGCCGGCACATGCAGTCTGGCGCAGATCACGCAGGGCATGGACGTGGGGCTGACAACGGTCAATAAATGTGTGGAAGAGGGCGTGCGCTGCGGCATGATCCTGTGCGGCGAAACAGCCGATTCCACCGGCGGCCGCAAGGCCCGGCAGTTTCTGCTCAATGCGCAGTACCAGTATTTCTTGATGATCCTTACAGACAACAACGACTTGGTCTGCAAGGTGTACGATTTTAACAGACGCTTGGTGGAAGAGGTCAAAAAACCGTTTGCCATGCCGTCTTTTTACACCGCGCTGTGCGAAACGGTGGGCGCGTTTTTAAAACGCTATCCGGTGGGCACGCTGTGCCTTTCGCTGCCGTGCGTTGTGAAAGATGGGAAAATCATAGAGTGGTATTACAATCCTGCGCTGCAGGGCATGGCGATCGGCGCGGCGCTCAAAGCGCGTTTCGGCGTACACGTTGCCGTGCAAAACGGCATGAAGCTCAGCGTGCTCGGTGCGTCTGCCCGTTCGGAAAATGCGCAGCTGCAAAATCTGGTCACGGCACAGTTTGGCCACAACGGCATCGGCGTGGGCGAAATGGTGGGCCGTACGGTCCTGGAGGGCACAGCCGGTTTCGCCGGCGAGGTCGGTTACATACAGGATGTTCGCAAAGACATCCGCAGCACGGCTTACCTGGCCAAGATCGTGCGCAGCGTCATTATCTGCATCAATCCGCAGAAGATCATTTTTTACCATTCGGCGCGCCAGAACCGGTTTCAGAAGATTTTTGAGGAGGCGGTGCGCGGCCTGCCGGATTATGCCGTGCCCGACTACGCAGTTTCCGACCAGTACCTGCAGGACATTGTGGCCGGCTTGTTCTGCCTGACCGACCAAAACGGTTATTTCAAACGCAGGGATGACGCGGATTGATCGCGTCTGAAAAAAGCATTTTATAGTGTCTGGCGGCTGCCGGCACGCGTGTCTGTCCGCCTGCGCCAATGCTGTGCTTTACCGTGCGTTTTGGGGGATTTATTTTGTATATTACGGTGGACAAAAACGTGACCTACCAGACGTTCGAGGGCTTCGGCGCCAGCGGCGCCTGGTGGGCGAAGGCCGTTGGCGGCTGGACAAATACCGACCCGGCCAGCGGCATGGCGGTGCGCGACCGCATTTCGCAGCTGCTTTTCAGCCGGGAGCAGGGCATTGGGCTGCGCACCTACCGCTACAACATCGGCGGCGGCTCTGTGTCCGGCAAGGGGGATTTCCCAAATCCGCTTCGCCGCACGGAAATGTTCGAGACGTCGCCCGGCCGGTACGATTTTGCGCGCGATGCGGGCGCAGTCTACATGATGCGCCGCGCCGTGCACGACGGCGCCGGCGAAGTCGTGCTTTTCGTCAATTCGCCGATCGAACGGCTTACCGGAAACGGCAAAGCGCACGGCAGCAAGCTGCACTGGAGCAACCTGCCGGCGAAAAACGACCGCGCGTTTGTGCGCTACTGCCTGGATGTGGCCGGCCATTTTCTGGCCGAAGGGCTGCCGGTGCGCTACCTGTCGCCCATCAACGAGCCGCTTTGGCGGTGGACGGGCGGGCAGGAGGGCTGCCATTACAGTCCGCGCCGCTGCCGGCAGGTGCTGCGCGTTTTTGCCCGTGAGCTGGAAAACCGGCCGGCGCTGCAGGGCCTGAAGCTGGCCGGGCTGGAAAACGGCGACATCCGCTGGTTTAACAAAACTTATACAAATAGCCTGCTGCGCGACAGTCTGGTCCGCCGCCATGTGGACAGTGTGGATGTGCACAGCTATTTCCTTTTGCCGGTGTCGGTGCCGTTTTTCAACGACCGCGTCTCGTACCTGCGCCGTTTTCGCCGGTGGATGGATAAGCATTATCCCGGCGTGCCGGTCAAAATGAGCGAGTGGACGCATATGCAGCCCGGCCGCGACTACGGCATGGACTCGGCGCTTGTTATGGCGAACGTGATCTATGAGGACCTTTCGGTGCTGAACGTGACCGCATGGCAGCACTGGGTGGCGGTGTCAGAGGTCGATTACTGCGACGGACTGCTTTATATCGATTTGGAAAAGCAGTCGTTCCAGTGCACCAAGCGGTATTACGCAGCCGGCAATTTTTCCAAGTACATTCCGCACGGCGCCGTGCGTGTGGCCGTGCACACCGGCGACCCGGCGCTCAAAGCGCTGGCCTTTGTGCAGGGCGAAAACACGGTCGTGCTTCTGATCAACGACATGCCGGCCGAAAAAGCGGTGTCGTTTGCCGGCTTGGGCACGGCTGCGCAGCTTGTGGTCACTGACGCGCATGTCAATTTGCAGCAGCGCCGGGTCGACCCGGCCGCCGTCACCCTGCCGGCAAAATCGGTCTGCACGCTTTTGTTTTCAGGCACGGCGTAAAGCAGAAGTGCCTTTGGTGTAAAAACATGCGGCAAACGCGTTTGCCGCAAAGCTTTTTGGTTTTTTACGCACCGGCTGCACCCGGGCGTTTTGAATGGCTGCACGCTGCTGTCCGGCGGCGCGGGGCTGATTTTCAGAGGGGGAATCCAGTTGCAGAACATATTTAAAATGAAATCCACGCGCGAGATCCTTGCCTACTCGCTTTTGCCGTTCGGCATGAGCACGGTCTACGGCATCATCAGTACGGCGCTGAACATGTATTTTACCGACGTGCTCGGTCTGTCGCTGTCGATGACGGGCATCATGCTGGCCGTCACCAAGGTTTGGGACGCGGTCAACGACCCGCTGATGGGCATGATCGTGGACAAAACGAACACCCGCTGGGGCAAGTGCCGGCCGTATGTGTTTTGGATGTCCGGCCCGCTGATCCTGGTCACGGCGCTGCTGTTTGCGCCGGTCGATTTCGGCGAGACCGGCAACTTCATCTATGCCATTGTTGCGTACCTGCTGTACTACACGATCTATACGGCGCTCGACATTCCGAACAAGGGCCTTGCGCCGCTCGTGTTCCCGGAGGATAAGCTGCGTGTAAAGGCTTTGTCGTGGAGCAACATCCTCGGCTCGCTCGGCTCCATTCTGCCGTCGCTGCTGTTCTTTACGGTGGCCGGCCTCTGGGGGCGTGAGCAGCAGAAAGAGGGCTACTTCTTCTCGGCGCTGATTTTTGCCACGCTCGGTGCGGTGCCGATGTTCTTTTCGGCCTTCGGCTTTAAGGAAAAGATCAAGCTCCCCCCGAAGAAAGAAAAGTATACCGAGGGCCTGAAGGTCGTGTTCAAGGACAAAAAGTTCATCGTTCTGACGATCGCCATGTTCTTTTCGTCCATCGTCAACATCGGCGCCATGTTCCTGCCGTATTTTGCGAAGTGGAACTGCATCGGCGTGCTGCCCATTGACGAACTGTGTGCCTGGATCCAAAACACGTTCGGCATTTCGCTGCAGCTGACGAGCGAGGGCCTTTTGACCCCGCTTCTGCAGATCGGCAGCGGCATTTCGTACATGCTGTCGATGGCGCTTATTCCGCTGTTCCTGAAAAAGATGGACAAGAAAACGCTGTGGATCGGCACTTCTGTCATCGGCATTGCGGCCGACATCCTCTGCTTTGTGATCGGCATCTGGATCGTGCCGTACAACACGTTTGCCGGCGCGGTCACTTACATGATCCTGCGCTTCTTCACCAACTTCCCGGTGGGCATCATGACGGTGCTGACCGTCGCCATGTTCTCCGATGTGGTGGAAGACCTGGAAATGCGCACGGGCAAGCGCCTGGAGGGCACCGTGTTCTCGTTCCAGAGCCTGATTAGCCAGATCTCGGTGGCGCTGTTCAACGCGCTGCTTCTGAATGTGGTCGATGCGTTCGGCTACAATGTGGACAAAATGACGGCGCTTACGAACAACCTGACCCAGCCGCTGATCCAAAGCCCCACCCAGTCGTTCGTCTCCGGCGGTGTGGATTACACCATGCTTTTGAACGTCATCTTCTTCCTGCTGACGGCGTTCGGCGCCATTGGACTGCTGCTGCAGACTATCCCGATGTTTTTCTATAAGTTCGACGAAAAATCTCAGGCGGCCAAACTGAAGGCTTTCCGCGAGGAAAAGGCCAGAAAAGAGGCCGAAGAGCTGAATGCGCTTGCCGCAGCGGCCAAGGCCGAGGCAGCCGGTGCAAACGGCGCGTCGGGCACATAAAAAATCATCGTTCGTCATAAATAGCGGCGCTTTTGTGTCGCTTTTTATGACGCGTGCGGTGCGGCGTGCGTTATACGGCGGCCAAAGGGGCGGCAGGCGCTGTATCGGAACGGCCTGCTGCTTTGCTGCATAGACTGCTGCAGAACCGAAAATCTTTTGGGGGCTTTTGCAGTGGTGCGCTTTTTTAAGATTTTACTTTTCATCTGTTTGTTCGCGCTTTGTGCCGCCGGCTGCAGCTTTGACACGGCCGCGCTGGCGGACGATGACAGCAGCGACAGCACCTATGACTATATTTACAACGATTCGGGCGAGGTGCTGGTGGACGACGGCGAGGAGATCTGGGATTACAGCGTAAAATCATGAGCGGCTGTACCGGGCTTTTGCCCGGCGCAGCCGTTTGCAACAGGACGCCGGCGCGTCTGCGGCCGGTGCGTTTTAGGAGGAAGCATGAAAAAGGTTATTGTCGTTTCAAAAACACATTTGGATCTGGGCTTTACGGACTATGCGGAAAATATCCGCCAAACTTACATAAACGAATTTATTCCGGACGCGGTCTCGCTGGCCCGTCAGGTCAACACGCCTGCGCACAAGCGTTTTGTTTGGACGACCGGCGCCTGGCTTTTAAAGGAGGCGCTGGCGCACGGCACGCCCGAACAGCGCACGGCGCTGCGCCAGGCCATTGTAAACGGCGATGTGGCGCCGCACGCCCTGCCGTTTACCACGCACACGGAGCTGCTGGATGAAGATACGCTCGAGTACGGCCTTTCGATCGTGGACGAGCTGGACAAGCTGCGCGGCCGCAAAACGGTGGCGGCCAAAATGACCGATGTGCCGGGGCACACGCGCGGCCTGGTGCATCTGCTGGCGCGCCGCGGCGTCAAGCTGCTGCACATCGGTGTAAACGGCGCTTCCGCTGTGCCCGAAGTGCCGCCGTGCTTTTTGTGGCGCTGCGGCAGCGATGAAGTCGTGGTGATCTATTCCGGCGATTACGGCGGCGCGTTTTCGTGCGATTTTCTGGAGGAAATCCTTTATTTTGACCACACGCGCGACAACCACGGCGCGCCGTCGCCCCAAAAAATGCTTGCGCACCTGCAGGAACTGGAAAAGCAGTATCCCGGCTACACCGTTGAGGCCGGCACGATGGACGAGTTTGCTGACGTGATTTGGGAAAAGCGTGCTTCGCTGCCCGTCGTTACCGGCGAGATCGGCGACAGCTGGATCCACGGCGCCGCGGCCGACCCGTACAAATCGGCGGCTCTGCGCGAACTGATGGCGCTGAAAGCAAACTGGCTGCGCGACGGTTCGCTGCAAAAGGGCAGCCCGGAATACGTCGGCTTTTCGGACAACCTGCTGTGCGTGGCCGAGCACACCTGCGGCATGGATGTGAAAATGTACTTCGCCGATTTTGAAAACTATCTGAAAGCCGATTTTGCCCGCGCGCGCCGGGCCGACCGCGTGCATATGCGCCACCCGCTGCGCGATTTTCCGCAAAATGTGTTTACGCTTTACAACCGCCTGACCGGCGCGTACCGCCCCGGCTCCTACCGCGTGATCGAGCAAAGCTGGGCGGAGCAGCGTGCGTATATCGATAAGGCGCTTGCGGCGCTGTCGCCCGCGCACCGGCAAGAGGCACAGTCGGCGCTTGCCCGCCTGCGCCCGGCAAAGCCGGAAAAAATTCGCGGCACGGCGGATACGGAAAAGCTCTTTCGCTGCGGCGACTGGCGTTTTCGCTTAAACCGCTTCGGCGGCGTCGGCTACCTTGCCTGCGGCGACACGGCCGTTGTGCGTGAAAACGACGAACCGGCCGTCGAGTACCGCGTTTATGACGACCGGGATTACGACTTCTGGCTGCAAAACTACTCGCGCAATTTGCAGGAAAATCTTTCGTGGGCGGTGGCCGATTTCGGCCGGCCGCTGCTGAAATATGTGCGCGGCAAGTACCGTGCCGGCCGCTTCCCCTACCGCGTGGTGCAGGCCGTCTGTGTGGAGGAGACGGCGCAGCGCGTGCGCCTTTGTGCCGATCTGCGCTGCGACCGCGACCTTTGTACCGCCCAAAGCGCGCCGCGGCAGATCCGTCTGCTGTACACGCTTACGCCGCAGGGGCTGCAGTTCGATGTGCAGTGGTTCGGCAAGGACGCCGGCCGGCTGAGCGAAGCACTGTTTTTGCACCTGTTCCCGGCTGCCGGCCGTCTGCGTATGCGCAAGCTTGGCGAATGGGTCGCGCCGGACGATGTCGTTTCCATGGGCGGGCGAAACCTGCATGCCGTGCAGGAAACGGCGCTGGAAACACAGGCGGGCCGCTTCCGTTTCGTCAACCGCCACGCGCCGCTTCTGTCGGTCGGCCGCGGCAAGATCCTGGAGTATGACAACCGCTTTGAGGACCCGGCCAAAGACGGCATCACCTATGTGCTGCACGACAACGTCTGGGGCACCAACTTCCCGCTTTGGTACGGCGAAAACGCTGCGTTTCATTTTGAGGTCACGGCGCAGCCGGAAAACGCCGGGTGATCTTTGCTTATACAGCAAAATCCCTGCAGCAAAAGCTGCAGGGATTTTGGCGTATCGTACGGTTATATTTTTGATATGCAAAAACACCGGCCGCCGGCCGGTGTTTTTTGTAGTTTGTATAGTTGTTAGAACAGGCAGATCAGGAATGTTTTCTGATCAAACAGATTCCATTCGCCGCCCTTAAAAGTGTTGTTGCCGGACTTGTGGTACAGGGTGTCAGTCTGGCTCAGGGCAAATACGCCGTTGCCAAGTTCGGGGGCGTTGCCGTCAAAATACAATTTGTCCAGGCGTGGGCAGCCGCTGAAAGCGCCGTCGCCGATCGACTGGATGGATTTGCCGAAGTGAACTTTGTCCAGGCGGTTGCAGGCTGAGAACGCAAGTGCACCGATCGTTTCCACGCCGGTCAGGCTGGCGCGAGTCAGACGGCCGCAACTCCAGAAAGCGCCGTCGCCGACAGATTTAACGGTCTTCGGCAGACTGATGCTGCCCAGGCGACCGCACTCAGCAAAGGCATAGTCGCCGATCTCCTGAAGACCGCTGAAGATCGTGATCCATTCCAAGCGGCCGCAGCCGGCAAAGGCATAGTCGCCGATTACGTCGACCTTGGAAGTAACGGTCATAAAAGCAAGGCGATTGCATTCGTAGAAAGCATGGTCTTCAATTGCTTCAAGCGACAGAGGCAGGTACACGTTGGCCACACGGGTCTTGCCGGCAAAGGCATAGGAGCCGATGGCTTTGACCGGCTTGCCGGCGATTCTGGACGGGATCGAAACAACGGCGCTGTTGCCGGTGTATTCCACAATGCGGGCGCCCTTGCCGTCCTCCGTCAGTTCATAAACATAGGAGCCAGAGACCTTGGTGGTGTCTGCCGCAAAAGCCGAAACGGTGCCGCCGAAGATGGTGCAAGCCATAACGATGCTCATCAGCAGGCAAAGCAGTTTTTTGGTTTTGCTCATAGGGGTTCATCCTTTCTTTTTTTTTCGGCAAAACGCCCGCACGCCGGGCGTTCACCATTTTTTAACAATTCAACATTGCAAGATTATTGTACATGAGTTGGCGCGGATTGTCAATAGTGCACAAAAACTTTACGCGAAAATACAAATTATTTGCGACGAAAAGAAAGGGGTTTTGTCTGTTAACTGGAATAATCGGCAGGATCGGGCGGATCGCATGCAAAGCGAAATTCGATCTTGTCGCCGTTTTTCACCTTGTAGGCCGAGCAGGCAAGAGACGGGCTTTCGCCGTTTACAAAGTACAGCCAGCCGCTGCCGGCGCCACAGCACTTTTCATTGATGCCGCCGAAGCCGGCTATGTATGTGCCGTAAATGGACTTCTGGGCGTTGATGGCCACGCCGCCTTTTTTACAGGCCGCTTCCACCGCGTCATACACGCTGTCGCCGTTTTTCACGCTGATTTGCACGCTTTGCAGCAAAACACCGTCGTCGGGCAGGTGGCGCGCGGCGCTTTTGTCCAGCTCGTCCATATGGCGCAGTATATCGGTGCATTCGATCATAACGGTGCAGGTAAGCGTTTTGTTTTCTGCTGTCGTCTGTTTTTCCGTTGTCCGGGAGGAATCGCTTTTTGCGGTCGTCGTCCGGCCGGTGCGGTCTGCAGCCGGCGTGGTGCCCTCGCCTGTGTCTGTGCCGCCGGCGTCTGCCGCCTGCGTGCTTTCGTTTTCGCTGCCGTTTGCCTGCGGCTGGGCAGCGTCCCCGGCGTCGTCCGGCGCCGCCTGCTGCGTGCCGTCCAGGGCGGTGTCTGGGGCGGCCGTTGCTGCCGCGTCGTTTGTTTGTGCTTTTTCACTGCACCCGGCAAAGCTCAGCGCCAGCGCGGCGCAAAGCAGCAGTGCGCTCAGTTTTTTCATATCGTGCCTCCGTGGCGGCTCGGCCGCCTGTATCGTGTGGTATTATAATGTATATATTATACAGGTTCATGCGCGCGTCTGCAAGCCGGTGGTAAAATCGTAGGAAAAAATGTTCGTATTTGGAAAAAATTTACAAATTTTGCTTGCAGGTCCCGTTTGCATTCATTATAATGAAATCATAACAGCTGTGGCAGTATGTAACGCGCCGCGCCATGCGGCGCAGCGCGTTTTGTTTTACATCATGGACGAAACGCTGTCCACGATCTGCATGGCGGTGTTCGCTGCTTTTTTCACGGCTTTTTTCGTTTTGTTCGACGGGCCGCTCATGGCCGAGGCTGACGCCGCCACGACCGAACCGACCGCCATGGCAATGCCGACGCCGCGCATGATCTTTTGCTGTTTTTTATTCATTTTCCAGGCTCCTTTTATGAATTTGCAAATCGCTTTGCAGTCTTATTTTTTGAGATCCGTCAAAAAATAATCCCAAAACATATTGACAAATCGGATAAGATATGGTATATCTATATTGTAATCAGTACAAAATAAAAACGATTACAAAAATTGCCACGCACAGCATTTTCAAAACAGAAGGGCGGAAATTTATGGACAATGAAAAAATTTTGTCGGTCTTTCGCGAAAAAAAGCTGCGCGCAACGCCGCAGCGCATCGCGGTTTACCGCTTTTTGTGTGAAAACCGTGTGCATCCAAGCGCCGGCGAGGTGTACGACGCCGTCCGGCAGGACAACCCGTCCTTTTCCAGAACCACGGTGTACAACGCGCTTTCCTCACTGATCGGCAGCGGCCTGGTCGTGCCGCTTTTGGCGGACGAAAGTCGCGTGCGCTACGATGCGGACACGTCGTTTCACGGGCACTTTTTCTGCACAAAGTGCAAAAGGGTTTACGATTTTCATGCCGGCGAGCAGGATTTTGCCGACCTGGCCGGGTTTGAAATTCAAATGAAGGATTTGAGCTGCAGCGGCATCTGCGCCGCATGCAGACAAAAATAAATATTTTAAAGGAGTTTTTATCATGGCGAAAAAATACTATTGCCCCGTTTGCGGGTACGAAACAGACGAACCGATCGAGATCTGCCCGATCTGCAAAGCAAAAATGAAGGTCCGCGAAGCCGGCCAGACCGTTTGGGCTGCTGAGCATAAAGTCGGCATCATCGACGGCGTGCCGGAGGACATCGTGCAGGGTCTGCGCGACAACTTCAACGGCGAATGCTCTGAAGTCGGCATGTACCTGGCCATGGCCAGAGTCGCGCACCGCGAAGGCTATCCGGAAATCGGTCTTTATTGGGAAAAGGCCGCTTATGAAGAGGCGGAGCACGCTGCCAAATTTGCGGAAATGCTCGGCGAAGTGCTGACCGATTCTACGAAAAAGAACCTGGAAATGCGCGTTGCCGCTGAAAACGGCGCGACCCAGGGCAAGACCGACCTTGCCAAGCGTGCAAAGGAAGAGGGTCTGGACGCCATCCATGACACCGTGCATGAAATGGCAAGAGACGAAGCCCGTCACGGTAAGGCTTTTGAAGGTCTGCTGAAGAGATATTTCGGCGAATAATTAAAAAGCGTAAATAGCTAAAAGGCCCAGTGCGGGCTTCGCGGGGTCCCCGAAAAGATTTGCGCAGCAAAGCTTTTTGGGGAGAGGAGGCGCAGTGGAGTGAATGAGAGATGCCTTTTGCTTAAGTATAAACAAAAGGCATCGCGAATGATATGGAACTTGCGCCGACGACGCCACGGCAAGGCTTTTGAGGGTCTTTTGAAAAGATATTTCGGCGAATAAACAAGAGTGAACAGGCGAACAAGGGACTGCCGTAAGGGCTTCGTCTCTTGTTCGCGCGCTCCAAATCTTTGATTTGGCAAACGGCTTGGCGATTGCTTTTTAGCAGAATAACAGCACGCCGGTTGTCTAAAAACCACGCAAAAGGTTTGCTTTGCAAAAATTTTGTGTGCAGGGGAGGAATCAGGAAGTATTATGGAACTGAAAGGCACAAAAACCGAGGCCAATCTGCTCACGGCGTTTGCCGGTGAGAGCCAGGCCAGAAACAAATACACCTACTTTGCCAGCGTTGCAAAGAAAGAGGGCTTCCAGCAGATCGCTGCCATTTTTGAGCAGACGGCGAACAACGAAAAAGAGCATGCCAAAATGTGGTTCAAAGCGCTCGGCGAGCTGGGCGACACGGCGAAAAACCTGGCTGCCGCCGCAGAGGGCGAGAACTACGAGTGGACCGACATGTACAAGACCTTTGCCGAAGAGGCGGAGGAAGAGGGCTTTACCGAGCTGGCCGCCAAGTTCAGAATGGTGGCCGACATCGAAAAGTCGCACGAGGAGCGTTACCGCGCCCTGCTGAGCAATGTGGAAATGCAGCAGGTCTTTGAAAAAAGCGAGGAGACGATGTGGGAATGCCGCAACTGCGGCCACCTGGTCATCGGCAAAAAAGCGCCCGAGGTCTGCCCCGTCTGCGCACATCCGCAAAGCTTCTTCGAAGTCCGCAAGGAAAATTATTAAAAACCAAAGCCCGCATTTTGCGGGCTTTTTGTTTTGCGGCGCAACTGCGGGCGGGCAGCACCTGTGCCTGCAGGTGTTTTGCCGCAGCGCAGTTATCCGGCCTTTTGTTTTTGAAAAGTTCACACCCGGTTCAAAGATATTCCTTGACCAAATGCGCGCGTTTTTATAAGATAGAAGCAGAAAAGTACTTTTGTGCAGGGCAGGTGTTTTGCCGTGAAAAAGAGAAAAAAGAAGATCGCGCTGGCCGTGGCCGCCGTGCTGGTCGTTTTGGCCGGGGCAGCCGCGGTCTACTTTGCCTGTATGCCGGATCTGACGGTTTACTACAACGCGTCCGACGGCGCGGCCTGGCAGGTGCAGACGAAAACCGGCGTCCGCCAAAAGATCGAGCTGCCCGGGTATGAAAACGTCTCCTTGGTCACGCCGTTCGACGGCGGCTGGTACGCCTGCGCCGAAAAGGGCGGGCAAAGCTATTTTGTTTTGGTGCAGGGTGGCCGGGTGTGCGGCGAACTGTCCGTGCAGACACTCGGCAGCGGCGGGCATGTGGATGAGATGTATGCCGCAGACGGTGGACTTTATGCCTCGTGCTTTACCGGCGAGAACGTAAAAATGCTGTTTGCCGATTTTGAAAATGCGCAGGTCAGCGAATTGCCGGCTGAGCAAACAAACTATCCGACGTATCTTTGCGCCGCAGGCCGCACGGTGCTGCTTGGCGGTATCGGCCGCGACAATGTGCCGCGGCTTTACCGCTACCAGGGCGGGCAGCTGCAGGCACTGGTTGCAGGCGGTGAGCCGGTCCTTTTAAACGAAACGCAGTTTCTGTACACAGATGACGAAAGCGGCGATCTGATGCTTTACGACCTGACGGCCGGCACTTCGCAGCCGGCCGGGCAGAAAGTCGATTTTTCCAAGTACCGCGAGACCGAGTGGGATGTGCCGGCCGTGGCCGGCAAGTATCTGGCCGGCGTGCGCAGCGGCTTTTCGTACGGCCGGCCAAACAGTCTGTTTTCGGGCGTGACCGTTACCGATATGGAAAGCGGCTTCACGTTTTGGCTGCCGACCATGCTTGGGCAGCAGGTGTATGGCGTAAAAGCCGTTTGCAATACATAATAGTAAAGTAGAACACCCGCAGGCGTTTATCGTCTGCGGGTGTCAGACTGTCGAAAAAGCTGGCCGGAGCGCGCAGAACATAAAACAGAAAAAAAACATCTGTTGTCGTTCTTACAAAACATACTGGCGCGTCATTCTTACTTACAGAACAAGTAAAAACGCAGAAAAACCGCACAGCTGCGCGGTTTTTCTGCGTTTTTTGTCTTTGTTCGGGGGCAGTACCTAGGGGGTCTCCAAAAGTCATATGGCTTTTTGGGGAGAGGAGAAATGCACGCTGGAAGTGAGCAATCGCCGCAAAAAATCATTCAAAAGGCGGTTGCGAACGTATCGGCGTGCATTTGGATGACGACACCGCCTCGCAAAATACAAAATTCAACTCGTCTTTTTGGCAGTTTTTCAGCGTGTCAGATCGTATAATTTGTTGTCATTACACCTTTTTGTTTTGCGGCTGCATATGCTTTCTGCCGGGTCTTGTATGTGCCGCCGGCTTTTTTTGCACGGCGCACAGCAAAAATTAGTTTTTAAATTGACAATCTCCTGTAAATCCTTTAAAATAAAAATCGGGTAACTGCATACTTTTTTAAAGGAAGGCGGCGTGTCTATGAAAAAACTGCAAAATCCCATCCGCTTCTTTTTCAGCAAGGAGGCGGAGGACGGCTATGTGCCGAACCGCGAGCTCTTTGCCTACTCGGCGGCGCTCTTCGGGCAAAACGCCTCGTTCGGCATGGTCAGCCAGTGGCTGAACTATTTTATGACGAACGTGCTGTTCATCTCTTCCGGCAAAACCGGCACGGTTATGGGCGTGGTGCGCGTGTGGGACGCGGTCAACGACCCGGTCGTGGGCACGCTGATCGACCGGCACAAGTTTAAAAACGGCAACAAGCTGCACCCGTATTTGGGCAAACTGGCCGTCGTCATCGGGCTTTTGACGGCGCTGCTGTTCGTGGATTTCGGCCTGAACGAAACGGCCGCGCTTTTGCTGATCTTTTTCGTTTACATCGCGTGGGACATGACGTATTCGTTCCAGGATGTGGCGCTGTGGGGCATGATGTCGCTCATCACGCCGCATTCCGGCGAGCGGGCGCGCGTGTCGCAGTGGATCAATATCGGCGCCAGCGCCGGCGGGGCCATCGTGGGCGCCGTGCCGTTTTTGCTCGGCCTGCGCACGGCTGTGGGCATGAGCGAGCGGCAGATGCTGCTGCTTTGCGCCATTCTTTTCGGCCTCGGCGGTGAGCTGGTTTCCATCCTCGCCATGAAAACCAAGGAGCGCGTGGCGTTTGTGCAGCCCGAAAGGCAGTCGCTGCTCGAGGATCTGAAAGAGATCCGTTACAACCGCACGCTGCTGCTTCTGATTTTGGCGCAGCTGAGCAATTCCATCTCCGGCGCGATCCCGTGGATCTACTATTTCAAATACTGTGTAGAGGTCAACATCGGCTCGTTTACGATGAACGGCGAAACGGCGCAGACGGTCTACGGCATTTTGATCAATGTTTTCGGCGCGGTCAGCATGTTTTTCGCCGTGCGCATCGCCGACCGTGTCGGCAGCATGAAAAAGCTTGTCATCCTGGCGCAGGGCGGCAACGTGCTTCTGCGCGTCATTGCGTATTTCATCGGGTTTGACACGCCGGCGCAGATGCTTTTTGTCATTGCGCTGATGGCCGTCGGCAACATTCCGATCACGCTGATCGGCATTGCGCAAAAGGCGCTTTTGAGCGACTCCATCGACTACATGGAGTGGAAGACCGGCAAGCGCAAGGAGGGCATCACGTTCTCGCTGCAGAACCTGACCAGCAAAATGACCGAGGCGCTCAAAAGCTTTTTGTTCGGCGCAATTTTTACGGCGCTGCATTTTGACGCCGAGCTGCCCCGGCAGACCGAAACCTTTTTGAATGCACAGTGGCCGCTTTTCATGCTGCTGCCGGCGCTGGCGTCGTTTTTGTACCTGATCCCGTTCGTGTTCATTAAGGACAATAAGGCCGAAAAGCAGAAGATAGAGGCGGAGCTGGCCGAACGCCATGCGGCAAATGCCGCCGGGCAGGCGCAGGAGCGCGCAGAATAAGACTTTGCAGAAACCGGCCGAAACCGCCGTGCCCGCCGCGCTTTTTCGGCCAAACAGGAATATATTTATCTTTTGAAAACGAAAAACGAAAAGAGCCCATCATTTTTCGCCCTGCGTACAGCAGGGCGTTTTTTTATAAAATCGCCCATTTTGCAAAGGCTAATCGTATAGCATTGTCTTTTGGGGGCGGCTTTTATGAACATTTTGCTTGTCAATAAATTCCTGACGCGGCGCGGCGGCGCCGAAACGTACACGCTGGAGCTTGGCCGCGCACTGGCCGGTCGCGGCCACCGCGTGGAGTATTTCGGCATGGATTCACCGGAGCGTGCCGCCGGCAATTCGGCCGGGCTCTATGTGCGCCCGCTCGATTTCCGCACGCCGGGGCTGAAGCAGGCGGCGTACCCGTTTAAAATCATCTATTCGCGCGAAGCGTATAAAAAAATGCGCCGTGTGCTCGCTGTGTTTGACGCGGACGTGGTGCACCTGAACAACTTTAATTTTCAGCTCACGCCGTCGGTCATTGCCGCCGTGCGCGACGCCGGCCGGGCGCGCGGCAAAAAAATACGGCTCCTCTACACGGCGCACGACAGCCAGCTTTTGTGCCCGGACCATCTGTTTTACATTCCGCACGCGGCGCGCGTGTGCGAAAAATGCCTGCACGGCTCGCCCATGCACTGTGCGCGCAACCGGTGCATCCATGGGTCGTCCGCCAAAAGCCTGCTGGCGGCGGCCGAAGCGGCCGTTTACCGTTTCAGCATGCTTTACGACCGCATCGACACCATCATCTGCCCCAGCCGGTATATGTTTAAAAAGTTCTGCACCGTGCCGCGCTTTGCGCGCAAGGCCGTTTTTTTGCAGAACTTTGTCCTGCCGCTGACGCCGGTGCCGGTACCGCGCGGGCGCTATGTGCTTTATTTCGGCCGGCTGGACGCGGAAAAGGGCGTGGACCTGGTGGCCGAGGCCGCGCGCCTTTTGCCGGACATCCCGTTTGCCGTGGCCGGCGACGGGCCGGGCACCGTGCATTTTCACGGGCTCAAAAACGTGCACATGGCCGGCTTTTTGTCCGGCCAGACGCTGCAAAAGGCCATCAGCGGCGCGGCTCTCACGCTCTGTCCCAGCCGCTGCCGCGAAAACTGCCCTCTGTCCGTGCTGGAAAGCATTGCCCTTGGCACGCCGGTCATCGGCGCAAATCACGGCGGCACGCCGGAACTGATCGAACCGGAGCGGACCGGGCTGCTGTTTGCGCCGGGCGACGCCGGGGCCATGGCCGCCTGCATCCGCCGGGTGTATGACGACGGGGTGCTGCGCACACGGATGTACACGGCGTGCGCCGGTCAGTCCTTTTTAAACGCGGACGCGTATTGCGAAAAGGTGGAGACACTTTATGAAGGCGGTGTGCTCCGGTGAAGGTGCTGCATTTGCTGATGGGCGGCGGCGTCGGCGGTATTGAGGTGTTCTGCCGCGACCTGGCGCGGTTTTCCGGGCATGAAAATGTGTTTTACCTGGTCTATTCCGGCGGGGTGATGGCGCAGGAGATCGAACGCTGCGGCGGTCGGGTCGTTGTGGCCGGTGAAAAAAAGCAAACGCTTTTGCCCGGGCTTTGGCGCTTTTTGCGCTTTTGTAAAAGGGAGAAGCCGGACGTCATCATCAGCCATGCCGGCTCCGTCATTACACGCGGTTTTCTGGCCGCGTCGGCGCGCGTGCTGCCGGGCGCCGTGCGCATCGTCTACTTCCATTCCAACGCCTTGCTGCGCCCGGGCGGGGCGGCCGGCGCGCTGGCCGATGGCGTCTGCCGCCTGGCGTACCGAAAAAGCTGTTTCGGCGCGGCCATTTCGCAGTCGGTGCGCCAAAGCTGGCTCGCCGCGCTGCACCTTGCGCCGGAAAAGCTGAAGGTCGTTTACAACGGCGTTTGCCTTTCGGATTTTTACGCACTGCCGGCGCAACTGGGTACGCCTATGGAAATTCTTTACGTCGGCCGCCTGGCGCCGGTCAAGGGGCTCGATACGGCCATCCGTGCACTGGCCATGCTGCCGGATGCCGTTGACTTTCGCTTTACGGTGGTGGGCGGCGGCGCGCCGGATTATCTGGCGTATCTGCAGCGGCTGGTGTGCGACGGCGGCTTGCAGGAGCGCGTGTTTTTTGCCGGCGAAACGCGCAGCCCGGCCGCGCTTTACGCCGGGGCAGATGTGTTTGTGCACCCGGCCACGGCGCCGGAGGGCTTCGGCATTACGCTGGTAGAGGCCATGGCCTCCGGCCTGCCGTGCGTGGCGTTTGCCTGCGGTGCGTCGCCGGAACTGATCGAGGACAACGTCTGCGGCTTTCTGGTGCCGGAAAAAACAGACCGCGCGCTCAGCCGCACGCTTGCGCATGTGTGGCAGCTTTACAGCACGGGCGGTCTGGGGGCGTATGCGGCGGCGGCCAAAAAGCGCGCCGCCGCCTTTTCGATCGAAAGATCGGTGCAGACGCTGGAAAGCCTTTATTTGGAAGCGCCCCCGCCCGGTGAAAACGGAAGGCAAAATCCAAAATAGTGTAAAAGTGCAAAGCGCCTTTTTCAGACGGCTATGTATCGTTTATCTTGCCGTTTTCTGCGCCAAATTGATGATTTCCAGGCCGTTCTTTTTGGCAAAAGGCCGTATATGCTGTGCCGCCAAAAGGTTCAGTCAAATAGCAGATACAGTATGCACAGCATTCTACCAAACGCCGATTGCGCTTTTGCATACAGCCCTGCGTATGAAGATCAGAAACATAAATATATCCGTTACATGCCTTTTTTATGTTTTCATATACGATTTGATCTGCCGTACGCCACTTGGCTGTCTGATTTTTGCACGGCAAAATCAACTGCAGTTTTATGTGTGCATACCGCTGGCGCAATTCCAAAACGGCCTGTGCAGCCAGCGTGTCAAAACCCAAAGCACCGCCTGTCACAAAATTAACGACGCCGTTTTCGATCAAGTTTGTAATTTCCGCTTTCAGACATTTATAAATTTTCAGGTTCTGTTGCGGCGGAATTTGCCTATGGCCTGTAAAACAACATGTTTGCGTTTTCACAGCAGCCTCTCGTATTCTGATTTGTATTCTATTTACGAATCTATATTTAGAATACAATAAAGCATATACTAATGCAAGAGGTGAGTTTGTATTGGCTGATTTTATTCCAAAAACGTACAAAAAAGACCCCATCACCATTCGCATAGATTTTAAAATGTTAGAACAGATAGACAAAATGGCTGCGAAATATAATCTGAGCCGCAGCGCATTCATCAACCAGTGCATCGCCTATGCGCTGGAACATATGCCCGAAAACGAAAACAACACCGCCGAAAGCTGATTTCGGCGGTGCTTTTTTGCGGCAGAATGCGTTTAGGTGCGGCCGTCAGGGTCTTCTCCATCCTGCAGCAGCCAAACGTCCATGTCGTGCGCGCGGCGCGCTTCGGGCGGCGGCAGCTTTCGCCAGTCGCCGTACAGGCTGCGCAGGTAAAAGTCGGTCTGGGCCGGGTTTGTGACGGTCAGGTTTTCAAATTTCCCGGCTTTGCCGCGGCCGAACACACGCACGTCGTAATAGTCGCGCCAGTTGACGGTTGTCATCAGGTTGCCGGTGATGCCGGTCGGTTTCTGCGAAACGCGGCGGCCTATGGCGTCCATGTGCGCTGTGATTTTTTCCACGCACCAAAAGGCACACAGCGGCTTTTGCAGCGTGCGCAGCGCCGCTTTTGCTGCCCAGGCAAATGAGCCGGGGCGGCTCAGGTTTTTTTGGTGCGACGCCGTTTCCAGCAAACTGCGGTACCATCTCATTTTGGCGATCAGCAGCACGTTTCCGGCGCGTGTGCGCCGGTGCGTGTCGAGCGGAAACAGGTCCACAAACACGCCGGTCGCGTATTTTGTGCCGCGCACGCTTGGCTCAAACACAGCCGTGCGCGTGTCGCAGGCCTTGGCGTAGGGGAAAATGTAGTCCTTTTCACCCGGGCGGCAGATGCGGATGTTCGGCCCGACCGGCTCTGTTTTTGTAAGCGCAAGCAGCCGGTCGTAATCTGCACGCGGCAAAAGCAGGTCGATGTCGTCGTCCCACGGAATGAAGCCGCCGTGGCGCACCGAGCCCAGCGTGGTGCCGCCGCCGGTGTAGCAGCGGATGCCGTGCTTTTTAAAATAGGCCAAAAGCTGGCGCAGCATCTCCAGCTCCATGGCCTGCACTTCTAAAATCGTCAGTTTTTTCATAAGCGCCTCCGGCATTATTATGTGCGCGCGGGCGCGGTAAAATGCAAGCAAAAAGCGCTTCGGAAAACGAAGCGCTTGAGACTGTCGAAAAAGCCGGTTGGACCGCGCGTAGAAAAAAATTTTGAAAATAGACTGCTATTTTTCTCAAGCAGAAAAGCATCTTGCTCTCTAAAGAAAATCAAGCACTTTAAAAGCAGAAAAACCGCACAGTGGTGCGGTTTTTGCGCTTTTTGTCTTTTG
>URDW01000018.1 GCA_900546735.1 uncultured Oscillospiraceae bacterium | reverse complement strand
ATCTACACCTATTAAGTCGTCGGCAGCGTCAGATGTGTATAAGAGACAGTTTCAAGATTGAATTAATTTCACATTTGTGCTAACATAGGGTTATAACATTTGTGAAGGAAAATGGTTGATTATGGAAAATTTGAAAAACTTTACTGTTTTCATGAAAAAGGACAACCCGCTGAACATTCGATTGGTGGGAGAAACCGTCTGCGATGAAAAATATTACATTGAACGGCGCTGTTCCGACTTGCTGTCGCTGGAGTACATTGTAGCCGGCGAGGGCACTTTGGTCATCAACGGGCAGACCCTGCACCCGAAAAGCGGCGATGTTTTTTTGCTCACAAAAGGAAGCCAGCATAAGTATTACCCAGATCCGCAGAATCCGTGGCACAAATACTGGATCTGTTTTGAAGGGCCGCTGGCCGAAGCCATGGTACAGTTGTACCTGCCGAAAAACGTTTACCTTTTTGAAAACTGCCATATCAAAAAAATGTTCAGCACGATTTTTGACATTGGTTTCAATACGTCGTACGACTACCAACGCATCACAGATCTGATCACCGTAGAACTGCTTAAAATCTTCATTTACCTGAAAAGCAATGTGCTGACGGAAGAACCCGACCTGGCGCAGTATGTTAAAAACATGCTGGATAAAAAGCTGACGCAGCCTTTCTCCCTTGACCAGCTGGCAAAAGAGATGTGCTACTCCAAAAACCACCTGATCAACATTTTTGAAAAGCGCTTTCAGGAAACGCCGTACCAGTACTACATACACAAAAAAATAGAACTGGCAAAGGATTACCTGAAGAATACATCCATGAGCATCGGCGAGATCTCGGCGGCGCTTTGCTATTCTGACCAGCAGTATTTTTCAACAAGCTTTAAAAAAATCGTAGGCTACTCGCCGGCTGCCTACAGAAAATCCACGATCATCTACAACGACGAAGAAACATGATTATTTAAACATTTGTTGTGACGATTTCCTATTATGTAAGCTGTCCATTATGATATTATAAACTATCAGGAGGGATAAAGATTGCAGGATTTTTCTTTTTACATCGTCACCGACACACATCTTTTTGACAACAGGCTGGGCGCATCCGGCCCCGCATATGAAGCAAGAAGCCGAACCGACCAGAAGTGCGTGGCCGAAACAGAGGCGATCATCGACGCCGGTTTTGCCCAGCTTGCACAGGACAAAAAAACAGATACAGTCATTATTCCGGGCGACCTGGTCTACCGTGCCGAAAAGGCCAGCCACCTGCTTTTTATTGAAAAGCTGCGCAAACTGGAGGCGTGCGGCAAAAAGATCTTTGTCATTACGGCCGCACACGACTATGACGACAACTCGTGCGGGTTTGTCGGCAATGAGACCGTACCGGTAGAGGGCACAACATTTGAAGAGCTGCGCGACCTCTACTATGACTTCGGCACAAAACAGGCGCTTTCGGAGCACCGGCCGACCCATTCCTATGTGGCACAGCTTTGCGACGGCATTCGCCTGCTGGCACTGAACTGCGACGGTGACAAACACCACGCAAAGGGCGTGTGGACGGACGACCAGAAAGCCTGGATGCGTCAGCAAACCGAGCAGGCCAAAAAAGACGGCCAGTATATTTTCGCCATCAATCACTATCCCCTGCTGCCGGCCAACGCCGTATTTGAACTGGTGGGTGACGCCAAAATGCAGAATTGGCGTGAAAATGCCGCGTTTCTGGCCGATTTAGGCGTAGACCTGATCTTTACCGGGCACATGCACAACCAAAGTCTGACACAGTTTACAAGTCCGGAGGGCCACGAGATCACCGACATTTGCACCGGTTCTTTTGTGGGTCACCCATGTGCCTACCGCAAAGTAGAAATGCTGGCAGAGCCCAGGAAAATACATATTACATCTTACACGATCCATGACTTTGACTGGGACAAAGGCGGCAAAACAGCCGAAGAATATTTTATTTGGCGCTTTGACCGCATGATCACCGATATTATCGATGCGATGGCCTACGACTTTGCTTTCTTTACACGTCTGTTCGGCGGCCCTGAAAAAAACAAAAAACTGAAGGTGCCGGTCACAGTCGCAGGCAAGATTTTACAAAAGCTTACACTGGGCGGTGTAGGGCGCCTGTTTTGCTTTAAGGTCGATCCCAGCATCCGCAGCCGTCTTTTAAAAGACACCGGCGTTGAGCTTGTGCGCAACATTTTTACCGGCAACGAGCCCTATGTGCGCGGCACACCGATGTATGCAGCCGTTTCCAAACTGATGGACAGGCTGAAGCCTATAACGCGTATCATCGAGAAAAAAGCCGGCGCATCGAATCCGGTACTCAGTGACCTGAAAGGGCTGATGCTGGGGCTGATCGGCGATGAAAAACAAATGGACTATGAAGCGGTGCTTGACTGGAAAATATAAACGGTAAACCGCAGTATGCAAACACTTCACTAACACACATCTAAAAATGTAAATGCGTTGTAAGACGCAAAAGAAAAATCCCGGGCTGACCGGGATTTTTTCATGGTATTTTTTAGCATTTTCAAACCAGGCCCATGCGCAGCCGGCTGTTCAGTTCATACAAAGCCACCCGGTTGCTGTCATACCGCAGCATGCGCCTGGACGTTTCATAATCTGCCCACATGTACTCGGTATGTTCGTCAGAAATGGCCAGATCCTGTTTTTGGACCATAACGGCGAAAGCGTACTCCGGTATTACAAAACAGCTTTCTCCCCACAAAGCGGCAGCGTTTTTAAAACATTCAGCAGCAATGCTGCAGGTCGTCTGCAGCTGCGTATACTTGGACGAAAAAGGGATTCGTGCCTCTTCCCACGCCTCGCGCTTGGCCGAATCCAGCGTACAGGCATCGCCCGTTTCACCGCCGCCGGCAATAAACTGCCAAACAGATGTGTCGCGCCGGCGAAAAAGCGCGTACAAAACCGAATGACCGCTTGCAGCGGGTGAAATAAAATAAGGCAAAACAAGTACTTGATACGCCAGCCTTGCCACGGCCACACCTCCTGCCAAAAAGAAAAAGGAGCAAAGTTGCCTTTGCTCCGACTTGGAGGCACCACCCAGATTTGAACTGGGGCATAAAGCTTTTGCAGAGCTCTGCCTTACCACTTGGCTATGGTGCCTTATGAAAAAGACTCTTAAAACATTGAATTTTAAGAGTCCGTGGAGCGGATGACGGGGCTCGAACCCGCTACCTCCACCTTGGCAAGGTGGCGCTCTACCAGATGAGCTACATCCGCAAATATGGTGCTTCCGGACGGAATCGAACCATCGACACGAGGATTTTCAGTCCTCTGCTCTACCGACTGAGCTACAGAAGCACAAATGGCGACCCGGAACGGGCTCGAACCGTCGACCTCCAGCGTGACAGGCTGGCGTTCTAACCAACTGAACTACCGGGCCATTTGTGGTGGGAACAACAGGGCTCGAACCTGTGACCCCCTGCTTGTAAGGCAGATGCTCTCCCAGCTGAGCTATGCTCCCGTTGTGTCGCTTTTCTGTATCAGCGACGGATATAATAATACCAAAACTTACCCGAAAAGTCAACCACTTTTTTTATTTTTTTCTCATTTTTTCTGCGAAGATTTTAGGATAAGTTTTTCGATGTCGTTTTTCTGAAAATCGTACACCTTGTCGCAAAAATGGCACTCCACATGCACCGGACAATCCTGCAGCATGGACGTCAGTTCTTCTGCACCGGTAGAAAGCAGCGCATTTTCCACACGCGCCCTTGTGCAGGTGCAGCGGTATTCGGTAAACGTTTCATCCAGCTTTTCAAGCGAAAAGCCGCTGAGAGCCGCCTGGGCGATATCGTCGGGCGTCATGCCGCGATCGAGCATTTCCGTGACCGGGCGAATCTCCCTCACCGCCTGCTCTACCCGTTCAATAACGGATTCGTCCGCGCCGGGCAGCAGCTGAATCAAAAAACCGCCGGCCGTTCGGATCGTCAGATCCGGATTGACAAGTACGCCGAGCGCGCAAACGGTCGGGATCTGCTCAGACGTGGCAAAATAATTCGTAATATCTTCCGCGATCTCACCGGACACGATCGGTACAGCGCCGCTGTACGGCTCTTTCAGGCCAATATCTTTTACGACATAAAGATACCCTTCCCTGCCGACAGCACCGGCCACATCCAGCTTGCCGCGTGCGTTGAGCGGCAGCTCCACGACCGGGTTTTGCACATAGCCGCGCGGGTTGCCCGCGCTGTCCGACACAGCGATCAGCGCGCCGGCCGGACCGTCGCCGTTTAGACGCAGAGTGACGCTGTCGTCCCGGCCCTTGAGCAAAATGCCCATCATGGATGCAGCCGTCAGCAAACGGCCGAGTGCCGCTGAAACGACTGCAGAAGTTTTGTGGTACGCCTCCATTTGAGAAACGATGTTGGTCGTGTCGGCAGCCATTACAAATGCGCTTCCGTCGTCAGTTATATAACGAACCGTCTTACCCATTTTATCCGTCCTTTTTTCTACATACAAAATATATTCTTTCACTCAGGGGCGTCGGCGGGTGCGCGGTCATGTCGTCATAAATACCGCAAATTTCAAAGCCGGCCGATTCAGCCGCTTTTTGCAGCGCGCCCACAGAATATGCTTTTTCCAAAAAAGATTCGCTTTCACGGCGGTACACGCCGCCGTTTTCCGTGTAAAACAAATCCACGGTATTGCAAACGGTAACGCCGTCTGGCTGCAGTTCATTCTGCCAGGTCAGGAAAAAATCGTCCGTCTCAAAGGCGAACACATTGTCTTTTAGCACATAACGGTGCTTATAAATGGTGTTCACATCAAAAACAAACAGACCGCCGGGCTCGGTAAACAGAGAGACCTTTTGAAAAACCGTTTGCACATCGGCAAGCGAGGTCAGGTGATTGATGGAATCCAGACTGCAGACACAGCCGCGCACCGTACCGTAAAGGTCCAGATCGCGCATATCCTGACAAATAAAGCGAACATCCACACCGGCATCCGCTGCACGCGCCTGCGCGTACGAGAGCATGCCGGCGCTGGCATCCGCCCCGATCATGTCGTAGCCCATCTGTGCCAGCAGCACCGTCAGCCGGCCGCTGCCGCAGGCCAGATCCAGCAAAATGCCGTCTGCGATCCCGAAGCGATGAAAAAAGCCAGAAATATACTTACTTCTGGCTTCATACTCTACATTGTCGGTGAGCTGATCGTAGGCAAGCGACAAAACGTCATAACTGCTCATTCTCATTCTCCCGAATGCGTTCAAAAATTTTGTCATACCCGTCGCAGCCGTACTGCAGGGAGCGGTTGACGCGGCTGATGGTAGCCGTGCTGGCACCGGTCTTGTCCACAATGTCGGTATAAACACAATTTTCACTGAGCATTTTGGCCACGACAATGCGCTGGGACAGCGCCTTCAGCTCTTGCACGGTGCAGAGGTCTTCAAAAAAGTCGTAGCATTCTTCCATATTTTCCAGGCTCAAAACTGCCTGAAACAGAAAATGCAGGTTTTCGTCGTTCAGTTTTTTGTTCATGTCGATCCCCCTTCAGCGGCTTCTATTTTACCACACTAAACCGTGAAAGTAAAGAGGAAGATCACATATTTTCCTGTGTATCTGTTTTCAGAACGCGGTCATAAAAGTCGAAACAGTCGAACGTAGCAAAATAATCACGGGGTTCCTCGGCACGGCGGATCATCTGCACGCTGCCGTCGGTTTTGTACAGGTATTCGGCAGAGCGCAGCTTGCCGTTATAGTTGTAGCCCATGGCAAAGCCATGCGCGCCGGCATCGTGAATAAAGAGCAGATCGCCCATGTCGATCTTCGGCAGCTTGCGGTCTACGGCAAACTTGTCGTTGTTTTCGCAAAGCGAGCCGGTCACATCGTATGTATGGTCACAGGCAGCATCTTCCTTGCCCATAACGGTAATATGGTGGTAAGCGCCGTAAATGGCCGGGCGCATCAGGTTGGCCGCACAGGCATCTACGCCGATATACTCCTTGTGCGTATGCTTTTCATGGATGGCTTTGGTGACCAGCGCGCCGTAAGGGCCAAGCATGTAACGGCCCAGCTCTGTATAAATCGCAACATCGCCGAGACCGGCCGGTTCCAGCACGTCCTGATATACCTTGTGCACCCCATCGCCGATTTTAAAGATGTCGTTCGGCTCCTGGTCGGGCCTATAGGGGATGCCGATACCGCCGGACAAGTTGATAAAGGAGATTTTGACACCGGCCTCGTTTTTAATGCGCACAGCCAGCTCAAAAAGCACTTTGGCAAGCAGTGGATAATAATCATTCGTCACGGTATTGCTGGCCAAAAACGCGTGCAGGCCGAACTGTTCTACACCTTTTGCTTTCAGGATCTTATACGCTTCGATGATCTGCTCGGTCGTCATGCCGTACTTGGCATCGCCGGGGTTGTCCATAATGCCGTTGCTGATTTTAAACACGCCGCCCGGATTGTAACGGCAGCACATTTTTTTCGGCAGGCATCCCACGGCCTTTTCCACAGATTCAATGTGCGTAATATCGTCCAGATTGATGATCGCGCCCATGTCATAGGCATATTTAAACTCGTCATCCGGCGTGTCGTTGGAGGAAAACATAACGTCCTCGCCGACGGCACCGATCGCCTTGGAGAGCATCAGTTCCGTTTTGGACGAACAGTCACAGCCGCAGCCGTATTCACGCAGGATCTGAATAATAAAGGGATTCGGCGTAGCTTTTACAGCAAAATACTCTTTGAAGCCCTTGTTCCAGGAAAACGCTTTATAGAGGTTTTCAGCATTCTCGCGGATGCCCTTTTCATCGTAAAGATAAAACGGCGTAGGATGCTCGGCCGCGATCTTCTGCAGTGCATCGGCACTGATAAAAGGTGTTTTTTGCATTTTTCTATTCTCCTTTTTCCACAGCAGTTTCTATGTGCTGCTTGATTTCATCAATTCCCTGCCCGTTTTTGGACGAAGCCGCAATGACCGCAACAGATTCCGGGCAGCCGAGTTCGCCCGGCAGGCTGTTCAGCCGGGCTTTGTACTCGGTTTTGTTCAGTTTGTCGCTTTTGGTCAGCACGACAATATACGGCATCTCGGTTTCCTGCACATAGTGCAGCATATCGAGATCGCCGGCGGTCGGCGGGTGGCGCATGTCGATCAGTACCACGACCAGGCGCACCGGCCGCTTGGATTGGAAATACGTTTCGATCAAAGCGGAAAAGCGCGCCTTTTCGCTTTTAGAGATCTTGGCGTAACCGTAGCCGGGCAGGTCAACAAACTTGACGCCGTCCACATCGTAAAAATTGATCGTGATCGTTTTGCCGGGCACAGCGCTGACCTTGGCAAGCGCCTTTCTGGAAAACAGCTTGTTCAGAAGCGACGACTTGCCCACGTTGGACTTGCCGCAGAAAACAATTTCACTGCCCTGCGGCGCAGGCAGCTGAGACGCTACGCCGCAGGCTTTTTCAAATTTGGCTTTATTATAATTCATACTTCACCTATTGTGCGATCGCAGGCACTTTTTTAACGCCCGGATTCATTAAGGGGTGGTTTATTTGAATGCTCTCAGGTTTTCGATCAAGTGCAATTTCAGCAACTTCTTCAAAACTTTCCACACAAATGAACGAAACGTTTTCTTTGACTTCATCACTGATCTCCTTCAGATCTTTTTCATTTTCTTTCGGAATGATCACGGTGTCGCAGCCCGCTTTATAGGCCGCCATAGACTTTTCTTTCAGTCCGCCGATGGCCATCGCACGGCCTTTCAAGGAGATTTCGCCGGTCATAGCCACATGGCTTTTGATCGGGACGCCGGAAAGCTCAGAGACGATCGCCGTAGTAATGGCCAGACCGGCAGACGGGCCGTCTTTCGGCACGGCGCCCTCCGGCGCATGGATGTGCAGGTCTTTATTTTTATAAAAAGAGCTGTCGATGCCAAACGCATCTGCATGGCTGCGCACATAGCTGACGGCCGTTTTGGCGCTTTCTGACATGACCTGGCCAAGATTGCCGGTGATCTCGATTTTGCCGGTGCCGTCCATAGACGACACTTCGATCGGCAGCAGCGTGCCGCCGACGCGCGTCCAGGCAAGGCCGTTGACCACACCGACCTGGTTTTCTTTTGCGATTTTGTCGCCCAGGTACTTCTTGGGGCCTAAGAATTCTTCTATATTCTTGCCGGTCACACGAACACAATCTGCACCGCTTTCCAGCTGCAAAACCGCTTTACGGCAAAGGGACGCGATCGCACGCTCCAAGCCGCGTACGCCGGCCTCAGAAACGTAATTTTCGATCAGCGTGTAAATGGCACGGTCATTGATCTTAAATTCCGAAGCTTTCAGATTATGCTTTTGCATCTGCTTGCGGATCAAATGCTTTTTGGCGATGTTGAACTTTTCCTCCACCGTATAGGAATTCAGTTCAATGACCTCCATGCGGTCGTAAAGCGGCTGCGGGATCGTGGAAAGATCATTGGCCGTGGTAATAAACAAAACTTTGCTGAGGTCGACCGGGAAATCTATGTAGTGATCCTCAAACGAAAAATTCTGTTCCGGGTCAAGTGCCTCCAGCAGCGCAGAAGACGGGTCGCCTTTATAATCGCTGCCGACCTTGTCGATCTCGTCGAGCAAAATGATCGGGTTCATGACCTTGCTTTTGATCACAGCCTCCACAAGACGGCCGGGCATAGAGCCGATGTATGTTCTGCGGTGGCCGCGGATTTCGCTCTCGTCATGGATACCGCCCAGCGCAATGCGCACATAATTGCGGTGCATGGAAGCGGCAAGCGACTTGACAATAGACGTTTTACCAACACCCGGCGGGCCGTACAGACAAAGGATCTGGCCGTTGAAATCGGGGTTGCGCTTCATAACCGCAAGCGCTTCCACAATGCGGTCCTTGACTTTGTCGAGCGAGTAATGCTCTTTGTCCAGAATACGGCGCGCACGGTCCAGATTAATACTGTCTTTCGTATATTTGCCGAACGGAATTTCCAAACATTTGTCCAGATAAATGCGCGACACGGTCGCCTCATGTGAGCCGTAAGGCATTTTCATCAGCTTGTCGCACTCGGCGAACAGCTTTTTCTTGATGTCGTCGCTGCAAGCCAGTGCGCTGATTTTGGCGCGGTATTCCTCGGACTCTGCAAGCGGGTCTTCGCTTTCGCCAAGCTCATCGGCGATCACGCGCATCTCTTCACGCAGAAAATACTCGCGCTGGTTGCTGTCGATCTCGGCGCGCACCTTTTCCTGGATCTCAGCCTCTGTCTGCAAATTGGCGTTTTCGTGCACCAAAATCTCGTACACACATTTCAGGCGTTCGACCGGGTTGAGGCATTCCAGCACAAGCTGCTTGTCGCTGTAGTCAAAGTAAGCGTTTGACGCAACAAAGTCAGCCAGTTCGCCGCTTTGTGTAAGCTTGAGCATATCCTTTAAAACATGGTCCGATGCGCGCGGCGCCAAAGATATGTATTTATGAAATTCTTTTTTGACCAGCCTTTCATAGGCCGGTGCATAGCGCATTTCCTCATCGCTCGGCATCGTGTCGCCAAGGATCTCCACCTGCGCCGTCAAAAATGCGTGGTCGCTGACGATCTCACACAAACGGGCGCGCATGATACCCTCCACCGCGACACGCAGATTGGAGGAATTCGGAATGTTGGAAATCTGTTTGATACGGCCGATCACGCCGATCTCATAAAGGTCTTCGGCTTCCGGATCGTCCGTCATCACATCTTTTTGCAAAACTAAAAATATATTCTGATCTTTTTTCACAGCTTCACGCAGTGCATGGATGCTTTTTTTGCGGCCCACATCAAAGTGCAGGATCATCTCCGGAAAAATGGCGATGCCGCGCAAGGCGACCAGCGGAAGCTGCAAAATCAAATCGTCGATCACATGGTTACTCATATCTATCCCCTTTGGATTTTCTTGTGTTATTATATAACATAAAACACAAAAAGGCAACTGAAAGAATCAGGTATAAATGGTGAAATCCAGCAGTGCTGAATACACAAATCCTGAGGCTTTCAGTGCCTTTATGGAGACCCGATCAGCTGATCAGGTCAGAAACTTTAATATCTTTCGGCACACGGTCCGTGTTGCGGATGATCTCCGGTTCGCTCTCACCGGCCACGGCCTTTTCGGTCACGATGATCTTTTCAACCAGGAAATCAGACGGGATACTGAACATCAGCGGCGTCAGCAGCTTTTCAAACACGCTGCGCAGACCGCGTGCGCCCGTTTTACGCTCCAGCGTAATGTCGGCGATCTTTTCCAGCGCTGCCGGCTCAAAAACCAGCTCCACATCGTCCATTTTAAACAGCTTTTCATACTGTTTTACAATGGAATTTTTGGGTTCGGTCATGATGTGGATCAGCGCGTCACGATCCAGCTTATCCAGCACCGTGATCACCGGGATACGGCCGATCAGTTCGGGAATCAGGCCGAACTTGACCAGATCATTCGGGATCACATTGTGCAGGATCTTATTTTCATCGTAATCCGCCTGCGTATTCTGCGCGCCGAAGCCGAGCGTTTTGGCGCCCAAACGGCGTTCAATGATCTTGTCGATCCCGTCAAACGCACCGCCGCAGATAAACAGGATGTTCGATGTATCGATTTGAATGAACTCCTGCTGCGGATGCTTACGCCCGCCGTTCGGCGGCACATTGGACACCGTACCTTCCAGAATTTTCAGCAGCGCCTGCTGTACGCCCTCACCGCTGACATCGCGCGTGATGGAACGATTTTCACTTTTTCTGGAAATTTTGTCGATCTCATCCACATAGATGATGCCGCGCTGTGCACGCGTCACATCGTAGTCTGCCGCCTGGATCAGACGAAGCAGGATATTTTCCACGTCTTCGCCGACATAGCCGGCCTCCGTCAATGTCGTTGCATCGGCAATGGCGAACGGCACATCCAGAATTTTGGCCAGCGTCTGTGCCAGCATCGTTTTCCCGACGCCGGTCGGACCGAGCAGCAAAATGTTGCTTTTCTGCAGCTCTACGTCGCTGTCGTCTGCTGTATTGGAAAAAATACGTTTATAGTGATTGTACACGGCAACGCTCAGCGAGACTTTGGCTTCGTCCTGGCCGATCACATAGTCATCCAGCTGCTTCTTGATTTCAGACGGCTTCGGCAGAACAAAATCCGCCGCCTCCTCGTTGACATCGTGAAAGCCGCTGTTGGCATCAATAATATCATTGCACAGCTTTACGCACTCATCGCAAATAAAGACATTGTTCGGGCCCTGAAGGAGCTTTCTGACCATTGCCTCGTTCTTTCCGCAGAAAGAACAGCGCGCATAGCCGCCCTTGCCCTCATCTTTTGCCATCCGAAAAACACCTCAATTATCTTTTCTCAAAAACCTTATCGACCAGGCCGTATTCCAGCGCTTCCTGCGCGGAAAGCCAGTTGTCGCGTTCGGTGTCGCGGGCGATCTCCTCGACCGACTTGCCGGTGTTGGCGGCAAGGATCTCGTTGAGTTTTTTCTTAGTGCGCAGAATATGCTGCGCCGTGATCTCGATTTCGGTTGCTTGCCCCTGTGCACCGCCGGAAGGCTGATGGATCATCACTTCGCTGTTGGGCAGCGCAATGCGTTTGCCCTTGGCGCCGCTCGAAAGCAGGAATGCGCCCATGCTGGCCGCCATGCCCATGCAAATCGTGGAAACGTCACACTTGATATACTGCATCGTATCGTAAATGGCCAGACCGGCACTTACAGAACCGCCGGGGCTGTTGATGTAAAGGCTGATGTCCTTCTCATTGTCCTGCCCTTCCAAAAACAGGAGCTGCGCCACCACAAGGCTTGCAGTCGTGTCGTTGACTTCATCAGAAAGCACAATAATGCGGTCAGACAAAAGTCTGGAAAAAATGTCTACACTGCGCTCCCCTGCGCTGGACTGTTCAATAACGTACGGCATAGATGCCATATATACCACTTCTTTCTCCAATTATAATAGACCTAAAGAATTAAAATTATTCAGCTTTCTTTTCTACAGCAGATGCAACGATCAGGTCAATGGCTTTTTTCAGCTTCAGATCTTCGATCAGCTGCTCTTTCGGAACAGCATTTTTGATCTGCTCGGCTTCCATTTTATACTGCTCTGCCAGACGGTTGACCTCTTCGTCAACTTCTTCATCCGTCACTTCAAAATTCTCAAGTGCAGCGACCTTTTCCAGGGCAAGCGCCGTCTTTACCTGCTTTTCTGCAGCCGTTTTGAAGTTTTCACGGAATTTTTCCATATCCTGGCCAAGATAAGACAGATAAGTCTGCAGGTCAATGCCCTGCATCTGCAGACGGTTTGCATAGTCGCGCACCAGTTCATCGGTCTTTTCGGTGAACATCACTTCCGGAATGTCGGCCTGCATGGAATCCACCAGCTTCTGCAGAAGCTGGTCTTCATAATCGCGCTTGGACTCTTCCGCCTTGCGCTCGGAGATATTTTTGCGGATGTCCGCTTTCAATTCATCCAGCGTGTCAAAATCGGCGTCCTTGGCAAACTCGTCGTCCAGCTCAGGCAGTTCTTTCTTTTTGATCTCATGCAGCTTCACTTTGAACACGGCGTCTTTGCCGGCAAGCTCCGGCGTATACTCCTCAGGGAACTTGACGTTTACATCAAATTCATCGCCGATGTTTTTGCCGGCGATCTGCTCCTCAAAGCCGGGGATGAAGGAGCCGCTGCCAAGCTCAAGCGGGTACTTTTCACCTTTGCCGCCTTCAAACGCCTTGTCGTCCACAAAGCCTTCAAAGTCGATCGTGCAGGTGTCGCCCATTTCGGCCGGGCGGTCTTCCACCGTCACCAGACGGGAATTGCGCTCCTGCATATTTTTCAGTTCGTTTTCAACGTCTTCATCCGTCGCCTCTTCCGGCTTCTTTTCCGCCTCAAGGCCCTTATATTCGCCGACTTCTACTTCAGGATAAACATAAACTTTCATGCTCATCTCGACACCGTCTTTTTTGCTCATGACCGGTACGTCCAGGTCAAAGGGCTGTCCAACGACACGCAGACCGGCCTCTTCAATAGCAGAAGTAACTGCCTCGGGGTAAACGATCTCAAGCGCATCCTCATAGAACACGGCTTCGCCGTAATGGCGTTCCACCATAGCCTGCGGCGCTTTGCCCTTGCGGAAACCGGGCAGCTGGATGGATTTTCTCTGCTTCAGATAGGCTTTTGTGCAGGCATCGGAAAACACAGCCGGTTCGACTGTGACGGTCAGTTCGTAAACATTGTTCTGATCCTCAGATTTATTCGATGATTTCAGTGCCATAAAAGCAACCTCCCAAGTCATTTTTATTCGTCGTTATGGAATTATAGCATAATAAACACGCAATTACAAGAAATTTACATTTTTTTTACAAGTAAAGGCGTGAAGCCCAAACGGTCGGCCGAGATCAGCCGGTACTGAATGCCGCCGTACTCCCCTTCAAAAGCATAATGGGCGGCACTGCCGTGCAGATGGCCATAATAGCAGCGGCGCACACCGTGGCGGTACAGCACGTCCAGGATCGGTGCGCAGACATCTTTGGACGTGACCGGCGGATAATGCAAAAAAGCGATTTTCTCGCCCTCACCGGCCGCCGAAAGTGACATTTCAAGCCTCCCGGCTTCGCGCGCAAGCACTTTTTCGTCGTGAGCGGTCTCGCTTTCCAGCATCCAGCCGCGCGAACCACATACAGCAATTCCGTCAACGGTATAGGAATTATTGGAGAGCACCTGCAATGTATCCAGCGCATTTTCAGCAATGAAACGGTCCATTTTCGTTTTGGTGCTCCACCAGTAGTCATGGTTGCCTTTTAAGATGATTTTTCGCCCGTTTAAGCGCTGCAGATACTGAAAATCGGCGAGCAATTCGTCAAAATTCTGCGCCCAGGATATATCACCGGCAATAACGACCGTGTCCTGCGGTGCAACGAGCCGGTTCCAGTTTTCTTCCAGGCGCTTTGTGTAGTCTGACCAGCCGGGGAAATCATCCATCGGCTTGCCGGAAGCAAAGGACAAATGCGTATCTGCAATGGCAAAAAGTGACATTTTTCTTTCTCCTTTGCCGTGCATAAGTACGCGCACGGCGGTAAAAATAGAACAGAAGGGAGTGAATTAAAATGATGCAAAACGAAATCAAAGGCATTTGCTGTGAAGTAAAAAACTGCAAGTACCATGATAAGGACAACTGCTGCACAGCCGGACACATTACAGTCGGTACGCAGATGGCCACAAACACCTCTGAGACGAAATGTGAAACGTTTGAATGCTGTGACGGCGGCTGCAAATAAATCCCTTTAAGCGTAAAGAAGGTTCTCGGCGAGAACCTTCTTTATTATTATGGTTGGTTATATTTTAAATTTTTCACGCAAACTGCTGCAGCCGCGCATCCTGCAGATCCACTTCACCCAGTGCATTCGACATCCATTCAAAGCGAATGCTGCGCAGTTCCCGCTCGACCTCATCGTCGGCTTTATCGCCGCAGTAATACATAATATGCGCAACATACACGCCGTTTTCCTCTGAAAAAGCATCGACCCATGTCGTGACCGGCGAGCCGTTTGTCATGATCACCCCGGTCTGCTCGGCCGGCGATATAAACAGCCGCGCTTCAGAAATACTTTTCTTGAAACAGCTGTAATTTTTTACATCGGCACGGATATAGACATCGCGGTAATCAGCCGGGTCATCAGAAGGGAACGGATCTTCATTATTGAAAAGCTGTTCAGAAGAGACACTGACACTGCCGTTTTCCACGCTGCGGTAATAATCCATATGTTCCTGCAGACTTGCCGCATCACACGGGCGAATGTCAATGGTCGTGCTCAAGGTTTGAATACCTGCGACCCAAAGGCCAAAAAGCACAGCAGCTGCCGCCAGAACAACTGCGGCGCTCCCGATTGCAAAAGCCTTTTTCCGTTTCATAACGGCGCCTCCCCTCCAGCGAAGCCATTAATGCTGCGTTTGCAAACGCTTAAATCTTCAACAGTTTAAACACGATCTCGCTCATTTCATCCTTGCTGCAGACTTCCCGGAAACGCACGGCTTTGTTCTGCAGCGCCTCGATCGGCTGCGGAACATCCATGCCGCTGACACGGTGCAGTTCGTCCACCATTTCAAACTCGCTCATGTCCTTGGTGCTGTCCTGCAGTGCGCTGAGCACAGAGGCAGAGAACTTATAAGGCGACGCAGTGGAATCGATCACGCTCACAATATCGTCGCCGGTCGACTTTACATAGTCAGCATACACTTTCAGGGCAACGGCCGTGTGCGTGTCGCAAAGATAATGATGTTTTTCAAAATGTGTGCGGATCGTGGCGAAAACATCCTCTTCCCCGCAGAAGCCGGCCGCAAAGTACTTTTGAATATTGGCACGCAGCTCGCTGCTGATGCGGTAACAGCCGTCTTCAGAAAGACGCGCCATCAGGTCGCGTACAAGGCCGTCATCCTCGCCGGAAAGATGGTAGAGCAGACGCTCCAGATTTGAGGAGATCAGAATATCCATCGACGGCGAAGTCGTGGCGTAAAACGCGCGGTTTTTGTTGTATTCACCGCTGGTCAAAAAGTCGGTGAGCACATTGTTTGTATTGGAGGCGCAGACCAGCTTGCCCACCGGCAGACCCATCTGCACCGCGTAATACGCCGCCAGAATATTGCCGAAATTGCCGGTCGGCACGACTACGTTGATCTTGTCGCCAAACGCAATGCTGCCCTGCTGTACCAGATCGCAGTAAGCGGAAAAATAGTAAACGATCTGCGGTACCAGACGGCCCCAGTTGATGGAGTTGGCCGAGGAGAACATCATATTCTTTTCCGCCAGCTGCGCTTTGACATTTGCATCTGTGAAAATAGATTTCACGGCAGACTGCGCATCGTCGAAGTTGCCCTTTATGGCACAAACGGCTACGTTTTCACCCTCCTGCGTCGTCATCTGCAGCTTCTGCATCGGCGAAACGCCTTCATCCGGGTAAAAAACAAGAATGCGGGTGTGCTCCACATCTTTAAAGCCCTCCAGCGCCGCCTTGCCGGTGTCGCCGGAAGTCGCGACCAAAATCACGATCGTTTTGCCGCCGGCAACTTTTTTGGCCGACGTCATCATCAAATACGGCAAAAGCTGCAGCGCCATATCCTTAAACGCACAGGTCGGACCGTGCCACAGTTCCAGCACGTTTTCATTGCCGTTTACACGCACGACCGGCGCGATTTTTTCAGAAGAAAACTTATTGCCGCCGTACGCACCGTTTACACAGTAATCGAGCTCCTCGGCGGAAAAATCGGTCAGATAAGCCGACAAAACCGTTTTGGCGCGGCTGATGTAATCCATGTCGATCATGGCGCGGATCTGCGCCTCGCTGAACTTCGGAATTTCACAAGGCACAAAAAGGCCGCCCTCTTCCGAAATACCCTGGGTGATCGCCTGCGCGGCGGAAACGCGGATCGACTTGTCTCTTGTTGATGTGTAAAGCATAATAACCTCCGCAACACTTTATTTATTATTTTATTTTAATATATCTCAAACGCATTTTCAAGGTGTTTTACCGATTTAATCTTGCTGTTTACGCAAAGCACCTCCAGCACGTCAAAACGCGGCTGTAAATTCGTTTCATGTGTAGAAAGATAAAGGGACGCCGCCAGTGCAAGCCGGCGCTGCTTAGCCGCGTCCACAAATTCCATGGGGCTTGCAATGGCGTTTTCGCCGCGCGTCTTGACCTCGGCAAAAACGATATAGCCCTTTTTCTCACAGATCACATCGATCTCGCCGAAGCGGCAGCGATAATTCGTCGTGATGATCTTGTACCGTTTTTTTCTAAGATAGCGCACGGCCGCCATCTCGCCCAAAATTCCTGTTTTATTCATGACTTTTCCACTTTTTCAAAAAGGTTTGGCGGTGCACCGGCGAAATGCCGTACTGTGCAAGGCGCGCATAATGCTCTTTGGTGCCGTAACCCTTGTGTTTTTCAAACGCATACTGCGGGTACTGCACAGCCAGTTCCTTCATGTACCGGTCACGCGAGACCTTGGCCAGAATAGAGGCAGCGGCAATGGAGGCGCAGCAGGCGTCGCCTTTTATGATCGTCTCCTCCGGCAGGCCGGTATGCGGCTTTTGGTTGCCGTCGATCAGCACAAAATCCGACCGCAGCTTCAACCCGTCTACCGCCCGGCGCATGGCCAGAAATGTGGCCTGCAAAATATTAAGCCGGTCGATCTCTTCTACACTGGCTGTCGCCACGCAGTAAGCGGCAGCTTTGGCCGTGATCTCGTCAAACAGCGCCTCGCGCTTTTTTTCGCTGAGTTTCTTGGAATCGTTCAGCCCGTCGATCATCAGACCCGGCGGCAGGATCACGGCGGCGGCATAAACATCGCCGGCCAGGGGACCGCGCCCGGCTTCATCTACGCCGCAAACGACCCTGTACCCCTCCGCATAAAGGCGGTTTTCATAAACCAGCCAGTCATTTTCACCTTGTGTCATTGCAGTACATCCAGTGTGATCCGCCCAAGCTTGCCGGCACGGTACTCGTCGAACAGGATCACGCTTGCCCTTTCGTAGTCAATTTCACCGCCGCGCAGAATAAAGCCGCGCTTACGCCCGATCATTTCCAAAATCTGCCAGCCGGGCAGATCCAAATAATCGGCAATATGATAGCGCTCGCCGAGTGCTTCGGGCGCGGCCTGGCAGAGCACCTCTAAAAAGCGGCATGCCAGCGTTTCGCGGTCGGTGATCTCATCTTTCACAGCGCCGGTAAACGCCAGCTTATCGCCCACAGCCGGATCGTCAAACTTTGGCCAGAGCACGCCGGGCGTATCCAAAAGCTCAATGCCGCCGCCCACAACGAACCACTGGTTCTGGCGCGTTACGCCGGCCTTGTCGGCCACCTTGGCGCGGCTGGAGCCGGCCAGACGATTAATAAGCGAAGACTTGCCGACATTCGGAATGCCAACGACCATCAGCCGCAGCGGCCGGCCGGTCATGCCCTTTTCGTTATAGCGCGCGATCGTTTCAGCAAGCGCTCCGCGCACGACCTGAGCAAAGCGGTTCACGCCGCGCCCGCTTTTGCAGTCGGCCAGCAGCACGCTCATGCCTTTCGCTTTATAGTAAGACGCCCACCGGCTGCTTGCCTGCTCATCGGCCAGGTCGCACTTGTTCATTACAAGGATACGCGGCTTGCCGCCAAGCAGCGTGTCGATCTCCGGATTGCGGCTGGAGGACGGAATGCGGGCGTCTACAATTTCTACCACACCGTCCACCTGGCGCAGGCATTCCTGCAGCTGGCGGCGTGTTTTGGCCATATGGCCCGGGAACCACTGCACGTTTTGTTTTTGAAAATCACGCATTTTTTCACCTAAAAAGAAAAGGCACATGGAACATGCGCCTTTCGTTTTCTTATAGATCTTCTTTAACCTTGGCGGCTTTACCGACACGGTCACGCAGATAGTAAAGCTTGCTTCTGCGCACTTTACCGGCACGGACAAGTTCAACCTTAACAACATTCGGGGAATGTACCGGGAAAACTCTTTCCACGCCTACGCCGTAAGAAACACGGCGAACCGTGAATGTTTCGGAGATGCCGGTGCCGTTTTTGGCAATGATCGTGCCTTCAAACACCTGGATTCTTTCTCTGGAACCTTCACGAATGTTTACATGTACTCTGACAGTGTTACCGATTTTGATCTGGGGCGGGTCGTTCTTTAACTGATCGCCGACGATTGCTTTGATTGCGTCCATAATCTTCCTCCTTAAATTTTACAGATGTTCGTATCAAGCTGAAAGAGGACCATCTAAAATGCATAAACGCTCTGCATTTCTCGTTGCAGAAGTCACAACGGTTTCAAATGCTGGTATATAATAGCATACCATGCGCCAAAAATCAAGCATTTTTTTAGAGATTCACCCCGGCAGACAGTGCAAAACTCTAAAAAGCTAAAGGCTTTGTATCGTTATTTATCCAGTAGCGCTGTTTTACGACGCCGTTTACCTCTGCCTCGTTTTCCAAAACGCCGCCGTTTCGCACGATGCTTTTGGCGCTTGCGATGTTTTGTTTGTCGCAGCACATCAGCACTTTTTGAATGCCGAGTCTTCCTGCCTCCTGCAGTGCCAGGCCGATCATGGCGGTGGCATAGCCTTTTCCCCGTTCGCCCGGCCGGATACCGTCGCCGATGTGGCCGCTGTATTGCAGCTGTTTTGTGAGATAGCGCCTGATCGTCACTGCACCGACAAATATATCTCTGTCGCTGTCCAGGCAGAAATAGGTCGTTTCGGGTACCTTGCCGCTAACCTCTTGACTGCGGTAAAGATCGTGCAAATAGGTTTCAAAATCGTGATAATCGTTTACGGCAATGGCGGACGGGATGATTTTTTCGCCTGCAGCCGTCCATTCGTCCATCATCTCAAACAGATGGTTCTTATAAGCGCTCGTCAGCTTTACCAACTTCAAATGCACAATATCACCTGCCGTTTATTCCAGTTAGCTGCGCACCGGAAAGCGTTTTAAATATACTCTGTCAAATCAGCCTTTAAAAGATTCAATCGTTTGACGGAGCGCCACTCAAAATGCAGCTCTGCCAGTTTCAGCAGCGTATCGAGCAGCAGGACCGGATTTAAATTTTTCGAAGGACCGGCATTTAAAACGGCTTCCATACGCACTGAGGCTTCGGTGTGTTCGATTTTACAAGAATGGATCATAGGCTTTAAGTCGACCGTGCGCACCACGCGCCTGCGGCCGGACTTGCCTTTCTTTTCAGCCGGAATACGGTCCGCCTCCAGCGCCTGCTGCAGCTTTTGTGCGGCAAATGCACCGTCTGCAACATCCAGCTCGAACAAATAAGTGGAGTAACAGATCGCCTCCGGCTCAGAAAACGTGCGGTAAGCGCCAAGCAGCTGCACATCGGGCGGCAGCACGGCGTTTAAGGTCTGCAAAGCCTGATTTTCGTCGATTTCCTCAACAAAACGCAAATCGACCGATTCACAAACGCTCTCCACCCCAAGCGGCAGCGGCAGAGAAAAGCCCATGTACACATGCGGGTTGAACCCCTGCGTATACCAGACCGGCAGATCAGTGCGGCGGATAGCGCGCGCCAGCAGGCGGCTTAAGTCCAGATGGGAAATGTATTTTGCGCTGCGCACCTTTGCAAAACGAAAACGCACGGTGTAAAAGCCTGTCTCTTATACACATCTCCGAGCCCACGAGACACTGAGCGATCTCG